>JAILBM010000329.1 GCA_024680925.1 Butyrivibrio sp. | reverse complement strand
GGTACTACCTTTACGGCATGGCTTTTATCACTTAATGCAATCAGCAGTGATAACTTTTTTATAAATCTTTTTAAGCCAACTTCATTTACACCGTTTCTGGCTCTTATCGGTATAGTTCTATACATGTTTACCAAATCGGATAAGAAAAAGAATATTGGTACAATTTTACTTGGTTTTGCTGTACTTATGTATGGTATGAGCATGATGTCAAGTGCGGTATCTCCACTTAAGGAAGTACCTGCATTCCAGAGTCTTCTTCTTACCTTCAGCAATCCTATTATCGGTTTACTGGTAGGTATTTTGTTTACAATGATGATACAGAGTTCTGCCGGAACCATCGGTGTTGTACAGGCTTTGTCTTTATCGGTTACAATACATTATTCCATGGCAATACCTGTTGTTATCGGTGCTGAGGTTGGTACCTGTATTACAGCCATTCTTTCATCCTTTGGAGCTAATAAGAATGGTAAGAGAACCGCTCTTATGCATTTGTATTTTAATATTATAAAGGCATTGTCCTTTATGATTATATTCTATACATTAAATGCTATTTTCCACTTCGAATTTATGGATCAGCAGGCAGGTATGGTAGGAATCGCAGGTATACATACTCTTGTAAACCTTGTTGCTACACCGCTTATGCTTCCGTTCTCAGAGCTTTTGGTAAAGCTGGCATTAAAGACTATTCCTATTGATGATAAGGAAAAAGAGCAGAAAGTATCAGAGCAGGCTCTTGCAGCACTGGACGATCGCTTTTTGTCAAACCCGCCATTTGCTCTTGAACAGGCAAGAATTGCAGCCTGTGACATGGCAGATTATGCAAGGGACGGACTATTTAAGTCCATGAAGCTTATAACAGAGTATAATCAGGAAATAGCAGATGAAGTAGCAGTACTTGAAGAAAAGGTAGATAAATACGAGGATCAGCTTGGTACTTATCTTATGAAGATAAATTCAAGTCAGCTTTCAGTTTCTGATAGTCATACATTATCTATTTTGCTCCATGCAATAACAGATTTTGAACGTATAAGTGATCACTCTCTTAATATTATGCAGACGGCAAGACTGATGCATGAAAAAGAGCAGCCTTTTACCCCAAAGGCTATGACAGAGCTTCATATTTTTGCGGATGCTGTAAGAGAAATTGTTAACACAGCAATACAGGCATTCCAGAATCAGGACCTTAAGCTGGCAAGATCCATTGAGCCATTGGAGGAAGTAATTGATGGTCTTCATATGGAAGTTAAGCGCAGACATGTAAGACGTCTTCGTAAGGGTAAATGTACAATTGAACAGGGCTTTAATCTTTCTGATATAGGTACGGATTTTGAACGTATAGCAGACCATTGTAGTAACATTGGAGTATGTATCATAGAGGTAAGTCAGAATCTTTTCGATGCCCATGCATATATAGAGCTTCTTAAGAATGAAGAAGGCAGTAATTTTGAACAGTCAGTTGACTATTATGAAAGAAAATACAGACTTCCGGCTGTTAAAAGAGGTTCTGATGAGGATGGAACCATAGAAGCAGCCTTTGCTGCAGAACATCCTGTACTTGCCAATGTAATGACCTATGAACAGCGTGAGCTTGAATATGCTGAGGCAGAAAAATCAGATGAAGCTGATAAAGTGGCAAGTACTGGTAAAGAGGTAGCAAAAGAAAAAGCACCTGAAAAGAAACCTGATTTATCAAATCTTTCAGCCATTGAACGCTTAAAACTCATGGATGGATATGGTAAAGAAGCTGCAGAAGTAGCTAAAAAGGAAAATGTAACAAATAAGTCCGAGAAGGTAGTTGAAAGTGAAGTTCAGACAGTCATTGATACAGATAATTCTTTAGAAGACTTTGAAAACGAGGATAAATCCGAGAAGAAAGATAAGTCTGAAAAGAAAGATAAAAAGGATAAATCAGAGAAAAAGGACAAAAAGAAAGACAAGGATAAATCTGAAAAGAAAAAGGATAAGAAAAAAGACAAAGACAAGTCAGAAAAGAAGCATAAAAAGGATAAGAAAGATTAAATTTAAACAATAATTTAGTTTTATAAAAACTTTAAATGTTTATATAATAAAGACAGGGAAGGCTATCGAGCCTTCCCTGTCTTGTTTTTTAATAGTATGAATTATCAATCTAAAAGTTCTCCGGTTGTTTCATCAAGGTTGTAGGTTCTAAACCAAATGGTTATTGTACCCTTTGAAACAATGCCTTTTTTTACATAATAGGTTTTTCCGTCTACTGTAATCCAGCCTGAGGAAGCTCGGCCGTTTTCATCAAAATGATACGTAACGGTGGAACCATCTTCCTGTAATACTTCTACAAAGCCTGTCTGAATAATGCCATCTTCGTTTGCATAATAGGTTGATGCCCAGGCAGTAAAGAGTCCTGTAACTATTTTTCCTGAAGAATCTGTTTTATATTTTTCATTATTGAAAGTAATAAACTGGCTTTTGATAAATCTTCCTGTTTCGTTAGCATAATATTTATAACCATCAGAAGCTTCAAATACTCCTGTTTGAATAATGCCTTCTTCATTGGCATAGTAGGTTGCAGCCCAGGCATTGAAGAATCCTGTTACTATCTTGCCTGCTGAATCTGTTCTGTAGAGAGAATCTTCAAATGTGATGAAGGAATTCTTTACAAGCTTTCCATCTTCGTTGGCATAATATTTAGCACCTTCTACATCAAAGATTCCGGTCTGAATAACACCATTTTCATCTGCATAATATGTAGAAGCCCATACTGTGAAGAAGCCTGTTATTACATATCCCTTTGAATCAATTCTATAAGTTTTTCCATCAACTGTAACAAAGGTATTGGAAAGTGTATTACCATCATCTGTGATGTATTTGATTCCATTTTCGTCTGTTACAAAATTGGTGTTTTCTGTTTCTTCCGGATCTTCTGTTTCACTTGGAGTTTCCGGTTCAGCTTCTTCTACATCACCTGTTTTATAAAGGTAGCAGTCATCAAAAGATCCCCATACACCTGCTTCTGCATTTACGCGAAGGCCTACAGTTACATCAGTTGAATCATTAGTGATTTCAATGTCCTCAATAGAAAGCTTAGTCCAGTTCTGCCAGGTTGTTACAGAGCCGTTTACGGCCTTTTCCTCACCATTAATGGTTACATATAACTGGAAAAGGGTTGTATCGCTTGCAGATCCGCCTTGAAGGTAAGTTTCAAGGCAGTAGATACCTGAATCCAATGTAACACTTTGCTCTGCAGAAAACTCATAAGCCGATCCATACCAGAAGTGGAGATCGTTTGAACCACTTCTGTTGTTGGTGCCGTTTACTTCAATGCTTGCTCCTGTTCCTGTTATTACCCATGGATCAGCGGTGGAATTTTCAAAGCCTCCGTTTTCCAGAAGGTTTACAGGATTTACAATTATGCTGCAGGTAACATCATAAGATTCACCTGTTTGCTCACTGGTTACTGTACCTGTAATAGTATAGGTTCCGATTTCGGTTATGGCATCTATTTCAGTCTGGTTCCAGGTTGCTTCAACAGTTTCTGTAGTTCCGTCATTGAAAGTAATAACCACATCAGGAAGTTCAATAGTTTCACCAAGTATAACCTCTACATCTTCTGCTGTAACACTAAGTACTGATAACGGAGCAGAAGCACCTGTTTCAACATACTTGTATATATTCAGGATATCCATCGGATGACCTTCAAAATCAAACCAGGCCATATTGTCTACTGCAGAACCTCCATAGTATATGCCTGCATCATTAGGATCATATTCAGAAGCATAAGAGGAAGCCCAGCCTGAACCGTAGGTCTCCCATTTTTCTTTGTTGGATGCAAGAACCTGCGTAGCATCATCTGCATCTGCGTCATAAACTTCTACAGGAATCCATGCAGGCTCCCAGTAAAATACACCAATTCCGGCATCGCCTACATTTACTACAGCCTGCATAACAGCAGACATTTCATCTGCCTGTCCCTGAATTGAGATATCGTAGCCATAGCTTTGGCCTGTAGCATCGCTTCTTACAGTATTAGAATGACCATCGCCATCTTCCATGGTGTAAGCATATTGTGTTTCAGCTACCATGACTTTTTTGTCATAGGTATCTGCTACATTTTTCAGAACACTTGTAAGATTATCAAGAGTTCCATGCCAGAAAGGATAGTAGGATGAAGCAAAAACATCATAGTCTACATTATAGGTATCAAGGTTCTTGGCATATGTTGCGTATCTGCCACTCTTTTCAGGATTTGTAAAGTGAATGGCTACAAGGATATCTTCATCTACTGCTTTAACAGCTGAGGAACCTGCTGAGAAAAGAGTGCACATATTTTCCCAGCTGCTTTCGCCGCATATACCTCCGGTGGTTTCATTACCAACCTGAACCATTCCAACATCAACACCGGCATCTATAAGAGCCTGAACAGAAGACTTTGTATATTCGTAAAGAGCATCCTTTTTTTCTTCCAGTTCCATATCAGCCCAGGCTTTTGGTGCCTGCTGTTTTCCAGGATCTGCCCAGAAGTCTGAATAGTGGAAGTCTACAAGAACTTTCATACCGGCATTGGTGGCAAGTTTACCCATCTTAATGGCTGCATCAAGATCATTATTACCACCACCGTAACCATTTCCGTCTGAGTCATAAGGATCATTCCAAACTCTGATACGAACGTAGTTTACACCACAATCTGAAAGCAGATCAAAAAATCCCTGTTCATCTAAAGTATTTCCATCAAAGTCATAATAAACAACACCGCTGTTTACTTCTGAAAGATAAGAAGAAATATCTACACCTTTAATAAATGAATCATCCACACCACTTATTTTTGATACATTTATTGTAGCTTCTACTGATTGAGAATCATCCTCTTCGTCATCAGAAGTATCATCACTACTTTCTTCTTCATCTGTTTTTGTAAGAGTGATATTATCAATATCTCCCCAATATCCTGCAGGAACATCACCGGATATTTTAATGGTAAGAGTATCATCTGAAGAAATCTGGAATTCATCGGATTCTATGGTTGTCCAGCTATCCCAGCCTGTGGTTGCCCCAAGAGAAATGTTTTGAGCATAATCTGTTGTACTTACCAAAAGCTCCAATCCGGTTTGAGCCTCAGCACCTTCTAAAGAAATTGAAACTTTATAGGTGCCTTCTGTAAGATCTGTAACCTTTTGAGCAAGTAAAAGATTCATAGAATCAGTATCATTGTTCCAATAATTAAATTCATAAGTGGTATTATTTGAAGCCCATTCATCACATCTTACAGTGTAACCCTGGTCAGCGTCTTCCTTTACATCTGCCTGAACACTCCAACCTGTGGTATCCTGAGTTTCAAAATCGCCGTTTGAAAGTTCTTTTGAGGAGGTTGATATTTCAGTAACAGTAGTATCAGAACTTTCGGTATTATCTGTTTCTTCCGTATCAGTATCCTCAGTATCGTCTGCTTCCTCAGTTTCACCTTCCAAAAGCTTTAATAATATAACATTATCAATATCTCCCCAGTAGCTGCTGTTTACACTACCGGATATTTCAATTTCTACAGATGCGGAATCTTCAAGTGTAAAAGCTTCTCCTGTTGTTGTAGTCCATGTATCCCATCCGATGGTTTCCTGCAAAGTAGTACTGCAAAGAGTTTCATCACCGGATTTTATAATTATGGATAAGCCGCTTTGAGCCTCAGCTCCTTCAATATCTGCCTGAAGCTTATAGGTTCCTGCATCTAGGGCTTCAATAGTCTGTGATAAGGTTAAATCTTCGGTCTCGGAATTATTATTCCAGAAATTAAACATTGAAGTGGTATTATTGGATGCCCAGGAATCAGTCTTGACCTGATATCCGTTTGTGTCACCATCAGCTGAATCCATGGTTACGGTCCAGTTATTCAGCCCTTCTTCAAAGTCGCCGTTGGCGATAAGAGAAGTGCTTTCGTAGCTTTCAGAAGAAGTATCCTCTGTCGCGGCAAAAGCATCCATAGAGATACTGCTAAGTCCCATAGCTCCCACTAAAAAGAGACTAAGCATTTTACTACTTTTCCTATTCATACTTTTCCTCCATTACTGCCTTTTATAGATTAAGGCTCCCCTAATAGAATTGAGCAACATTTTGCGCAAAATGTCGCTTATCATTTAACAAATATTAGCACAAAACAGACATGAATTATATTCACAAGAAAAAACAAAAATTTTAAAGGCCATTTGTTAAAAACACCTAGTTAAAAAAATTATAATAATAGCTAAAAGCCTGTATTTACAACCATTTTGACCTATAACAAGAAAAAAGGAACTGCGCAAAAAGTTGCACAGTTCCTTATATAAAACAATACAAGTATATTATATTGACCCATAAATAATCTGTTTAAGACTTCTTATAAAGCTATAATCACATCCCGTATCAATTTGCTGCATATATACAATAATAAGCTCTTCAGTAGGATCTACAAGGAAATATGTTCCAGCAGCACCATCAAAACCAAATTCCCCCTTACTTCCGTTAGAAGAGGCGGCAGCCGGATTCATAAGTATTCTAAAGTAATTTCCAAAACCGTAGCCTAAATAGTTTTCAAGTTTAAGTTGAGAAAGCTGAAGGTCATTTAGCTGATTTGTAGTCATAAACTCAAAGGTTTTTCGTCCAAGGATTTCCTTACCGTTATAGGATCCCTTATTTAAAAGCATTTTAGAAAAGTGGGTATAATCCTCAACAGTGGAATACAGTCCATAGCCTCCCGATTCGTACCAGGGCTTTCTAAATGGGTCTTCCATTTCCATGCGCTGCTTTACATCCACTTCAGCACGCTTTAAGGTTCCATCCTTTTTTCTTCTATACAGAACTGCCTGACGAAGACTGTTTGCATCATCAATATAAAAGGCTGTATCTTCCATGTTAAGAGGAGTAAAAATTTCTTTTTTATAGAATTCTGAAAGAGACTGTCCGGTTATTACCTCTATAACACCTCCTAATATGTCTGCGGAAAGGCCGAATTTAAAGCCATTATCCGGTTCAAAAGCAAGATATCCTTCTGCCATTTTGTTAAAAACCTCAAGATCGGTTTTTAAGATGCCAGAACCCACCTGAGTTTTGGCTTCCCGGTAGACTCTTGTCATAGATCTTGCAGCTTCGCCGTAATCACCGGGAAATACTATTCCGGAGGTCATATTTAAAAGGTTATGGATAGTTATAGGTTTTTCAGCCTTATGTATTCCGTCTGGAGATGCAACATACATTTCTTTAAATGAGGGCAGATAATCAGATACCTTTCTCATAAGGTCAAGCTGACCTCTTTCATAAAGAATCATTGCAGCCACAGCAGTAACGGGGGCAGTCATGGAAAAGATTTTATAGATACTGTCTTTTCTGTCTGTGCCTATAACATTTTCGTATACTTTTTTGCCCTTATGCTCAATACGAAGGGAAGCGCCAAGAAGTTTTTCCGATTCTTTCTGGCTCTCAAGTATTGAGTCAAGTAACTTAAGCTTTTTTTGATTCATAGGAAGTTCCTTTATATTATCATTATTTGTGGTTTCTAACTCCTATATTATCACAGGATGGTGGATTATGCTAAATTACTGTGAAGTATAAAAGTGAAAAGATTAATTTATGTAATCGAGATAAAAAATACTCTAAATAAAGTGATAAAGTGGTAAACTTAAGAATATAGGAAAATGTTAGTTATAACTGGATAAAAACTATAGAATAATAAATCTGAAAATTGTTTAAATAAAGTAATTACGGAGGAAAAAATATGTCTTTTGCAGCAGCATTTATGGTTCCGCATCCACCACTGGCGATTCATGAGGTTGGAAAGGGTGATGAAGAAGCAATTGCCAAAACCCTTGAATCATTTGACACGATTGCACGAATAATAGCAGAAATTGAGCCGGATACAATAGTTGTTACATCGCCTCATGCTGTTATGTATTCTGACTATTTTCATATATCACCCGGAGAAAAAGCCTATGGAGATATGGGGAGGTTTGGTGCACCCGAGATTGCCTTTGAAGCGGATTATGATACAGAATTTGTGGATAAGCTGTGCCACGAAGCAGACAAGCTGGGGATACCGGCAGGTACTCTGGGAGAAAGGGATAAGGCGCTGGATCATGGAGTGCTGGTTCCTGCATATTTTATAAACAGATATTACTGTAATTATGATCTGGTACGAATTGGCTTATCCGGACTTTCCTTAAAAACGCATTACAATTTTGGAAGACTTCTCAGAAAAGTAGCCGATGAAACAGATAAAAAGATAGTACTTATAGCCAGTGGAGATTTATCCCACTGTCAAAAGGAAGACGGACCTTATGGTTTTAGCCCGGAGGGGCCGGAGTATGACGAAAAGCTGATGGATATCATGGGAAGAGGAGCATTTACAGAGCTTTTAGATTTTGATGAGTCATTTTTAGAAAAGGCGCAGGAATGTGGACACAGATCCTTTTGCATAATGGCAGGAACATTTCATAATACAAAGGTAGACGTTCAAATGTTATCCCATGAAGCAACCTTTGGAGTGGGATATGGATTGGGAATATTTATCCCAAGACAGGATGTAAATATTGAAGCGATGGAAGATGATCATAAAGACCCTTATGTTAAGCTGGCCAGACAGACTATAGAAAACTTTGTCAGAGGACAGGAACTTCCGGATTTGTTTGAAGTACCCGGGGAAATGCTAAATACCAAAGCCGGAGCCTTTGTATCTGTTCATGAACTGGGAATGCTCAGGGGCTGTATAGGAACAATATCTGCCACATGTGAAAGTGTGGCTGAAGAAATAAGGCAAAATGCAGTTTCTGCCGTATCCAGAGATCCAAGATTCTCACCTGTTGTAGAACGGGAGCTGGATAAGCTTGAAATCAGTGTTGATGTTCTTGGAGAGGCAGAACCTATAGAATCCAAGGATATGCTGGATATTAAAAAATATGGTGTGATTGTGGAAAGCGGGGTAAAGAGAGGACTTCTTTTACCTGATCTTGAAGGTGTTGACAGTATAGAACAGCAAATAGATATTGCCAGACAAAAGGCAGGAATAAGATTTGATGAAGATTATAAATTGTATAGATTCGAAGTTATAAGACATGTGTGAAAAAATGGATAGTTATAAAGAAGATACAGAAAAGACCAAAATAATATGCAGGGTCTGTCCTCATGAGTGTGCACTGGAAGTGGGACAAACAGGAATGTGCCGGGGAAGGGTTAATAAAGATGGCATGATAAAACCCTTAAATTATGGATATCTTACAGCCCTTGCCCTTGACCCGATTGAAAAGAAGCCTCTGGCGAGATTTATGAGTGGCAGTAGCATTCTTTCTGTTGGAAGCTTTGGTTGTAATATGAGATGCTCTTTTTGCCAGAATTATGAGATTTCTCAAACCGGTGCAGGCAGTAATCTTCGGGTAAAAAAAATGAATCCAAAAGAACTGGTGGAACTGGCTTTAGAGCTGCAGAATACAGATAATAATATCGGAATTGCTTTTACCTATAATGAGCCACTGATCGATTATGAATTTGTAAGAGATACTGCCAGGCTTTCCTCTGAGCAGGGACTTGTTAATGTGGTAGTAACCAACGGATGTATAAATCAGGATATACTTGAGGAAGTATTGCCCTATATTGATGCCTTTAATGTTGATCTTAAGGCCTATACCAAAGAGGCATATAAGTCAATGGCAGGTGATCTGGATACTGTTAAGAATTTTATAGAAAAGGCGGCACAAAAATCCCACGTAGAAGTTACTTCATTGATAGTTCCCAGTATAAATGACACAGAAGAGGATATGGAAAGAGAAGCAAGATGGTTATCCGGAATTTCTCCTGAAATAGTACTTCATATAACCAGATTTTTTCCAAGATATAAAATGGATAATGCAGAGCCTACAGATATAGGTACTATGAAAAAGCTTAAGGAGACAGCACTAAAGTATTTAAAGTATGTTTATCTTGGAAATGTGTGATCATTTCACACTTAGCGCTTGGTTCGCAATTTGTAAATCAGACAGAAAAAATCCCCACTAAAGGTAACTTTGGATATTTCCATTGTTTACTTTAGGGGGATTATATTACAACAGCGGGCTTTTTAACATTATTGAGATAAGTAAAATCAATTTTATGGTTATGTATTTTTACTTAATCAAGATTAAGCTTTTTGTTAGATATATATATTGAAACAAGTACAAAGATAATTATTGTGATTATATTGTATATTATTCCGGAAATAAATGTAGCATTAAAAAAATCCTGCATCATAATTTCGCCGGAAGCATCAATATATTTTTCAATCGTAAACATACCAAAACCTAGAGATCCTGTAGAAGAACCTGTTGAAATTGAAGCAATTGCGCTGAATATTTTTAATACAATATTAGTGGCAAAATAGCAAATAATAGCACCGACAATTTTATGTTCCTGCCAAAGTTGACCGACACTTATACAGAAATAATACATAAATAATGTAGAAACGGTTGAAAATACAGCCAGAATAATATATTCAACAATTAGAAAAGGTGCGTTTGTCAATTCAAAAACGTCTGCCATTTCATAAAAGAAATCATAAAGCATCATATTGGAAGCTTTAGAAAGACCTAATATTGGAAGTGCTATACATATAGACAAACATAAACCTGAAATCAGTGACCATATACAACCAACGATCATTCTGGAGGATATAACCTCAGGGATACTTGCAGGTAAAGTAAAAGAAAGGTACCCTTGTGAAGTATAAAGGCTTCTGTAATAGTGAATTACCAGATAACCCGTTGATAGTACAGATAACGATATTACTATTATCAAATAAGTAATAAAGCCAAAGGTCAAAGAAAAGCCAAGGGCAGCAGCGGCTTTGTCATTTTCAATATCTGCATTAAGAGGAACAAAGCTTAAGAAAATCCCGGATATAATTCCTGTTATAACAAGCACTGCGCAAATTAGTCCCATAATTTTCCAAGTTGATTTGAATTCATGTTTTATAAGCATGGTTAACATCTAAATACCTCCCTGAAGTAAGCATCTACAGATTTACCTTCATTGACACGTATTGCATCTACAGGCTGATAAAGCCTTATCATTCCGTTTTGGAGAAAAATAGCTTCATCCAATACAGGTTCTACATCAGCAATAAGATGGGTTGAAATAATAATTGATGCTGACGGATCATAATTGCCGATGATTGTTCTTAAGATATAATCCCTTGCGGCAGGGTCAACTCCTGCAATAGGCTCATCTAAAATATATAATTTTGCTCTTCGGCTCATTACAAGTATCAGCTGTACCTTTTCTTTTGTACCCTTTGAAAGAGTCTTCATTCTAAGAGCCGGATCAATATTAAGATTACCAAGCATTTCATAGGCTCTGTTTGCATCAAAGTCAGAATAGAAATCAGCGAACATGGAAATGATTTCATTGGTAGTCATATAATCATTTAAATAAGTCTTATCAGGAAGATAAGAAACAATCCTTTTGGTTTCGGTACCTATAGGCATTCCATCTACCATAACAGTTCCCTCGGTAGGCTGCAGAAGACCACAGATTATTTTTATCATGGTGGTTTTACCGCTTCCGTTTGGTCCAAGAAGTCCCGTTATATGACCACTTGCAAGACTAAGATTAACATTGGACAGGGCAGGTCTGTTATTATAAACCTTTGTAAGTCCATGAATTTCCAACAAATTATTCATAGTTAGCTCCTTTACCGGTGTTGTTATTCTCTGGTATATTTTTGTACCAGATTAAGAATTTCTTCTTTTGAAAGACCCAGCTTCTCCATTTTTTGGATGAATTCTTGAATTTGGGCAGTAGCAAGAGATGTTTTTAATTCTCCAATCATGTTGATATCCTCCGTAATAAAACGACCACTGGTGCGTTCTGAATGAACAAGTCCGGTTCTCTCAAGTTCACTTAAAGCTCTTTGCATTGTATTGGGATTCACTGAAGCATAAGAAGCCAGATCTCTGACACTGGGTAACTTTTCTCCGGGCTTAAATACCCCTGATACAATATCATTTTGAAGATGCTCTATGATCTGTATAAAAATAGGACGATCTGCATCAAGATTCCAAGACATGGGCGTCTCCTTTCAATTTTTATACTGTATTATTTAACTAATACAATAGTATAGTAATACACTTTCATATTTACGTCAATAAAAAAGTTCGATTTTATAAAAAATCGAACTTTAAGAACTATGTTTACCCTGATAAATACAGGTAGAAAGTAATAATATTCAGTTTTCTAAATAGCCAGATGTAAAAGGTTTGTAGCCAATGTAAAGTAGACCATCAGGGAGATGGCATCTACAATAGTTGTGATCATAGGAGAAGCCATTACTGCAGGGTCAAAACCGATACGGTCTGCAAGCATAGGAAGCATACATCCTATAAGCTTGGCGCAGCTGACAACTATTACAAGAGTGATACATACAACAGCTGCAACAGGAACCGGTATTCTGTCTATTAAAAGAAGCTTAACAAAATTGGCGGCTGATAAGGTCACACCGCAAAGGAAAGCCACTCTGACTTCCTTCCATACAGTTTTGAAAAAGTCTTTAAATTCAATTTCTCCAAGAGAAAGACCACGAATAATTGATACACTTGCCTGTCCTCCTGCATTACCACCGGTATCCATAAGCATTGGAATGTAAGCAGTAAGTACCACGTAGGCGGATAGGGCATCTTCAAATTTTGTTATTATGGCTCCGGTAAAAGTAGCGCTTATCATGAGAAGTAACAGCCAGGGCATACGTGTTTTATAGGTTTCAAAGATACCTACTTTAAAATATGGCTTATCTGTAGGAAGGATAGCAGCCATTTTTTCAATATCCTCTGTAGCCTCTTCTTCCAAAATGTCCACAACGTCATCGATGGTGATAATACCAACCATACGGTTTTCGTTATCGACTACAGGCATGGCTGTAAAATCATATTTCTGGAACATTTTGGCTGTTTCTTCCTGATCCATCATGGTGTTTATGCTGATGACATTGTCATTCATTATGTCACCGATTTTAGAATCAGGGTCCATTATGAGCAGATACCTAAGGGCAACTGTTCCTACAAGAACACGCTTTTGGTCTGTAACATAGCATATATTAATTGTCTCAGAATCCAGACCCTTTTTACGGATATGTTCTATAGCTTCGTTAACAGTCATATCAGCTGTAAGCCTTACATATTCCACAGTCATAATACTTCCTGCAGAATCTTCAGGATAACGAAGAAGGTGATTTATATCTGCTCTTGTTTCAGGACTTGTATTGGCAAGGATACGCTTTACAACACTTGCTGGCATTTCCTCCATAAGGTCGGTAGCATCATCCGCCATAAGATTATCAATAATGTTTGAAGCCTCGCGGTCAGACAATTTTTGAATGATGTATTGCTGATCATCAATTTCAAGGTTTGCAAATACATCTGCAGCCATGTCCTTAGGCAAAATACGAAACATCTTAAGAGAATCTTCATTCTCCATTTCATCCATTACATAGGCAATGTCCACGATATTCATATCAGCAAGGGTTTGGCGAAGCAGAGTATACTGTCTTGACTCCAGAAGCTCAGTCAAAGTATCGATGTACTTGATTTCTTCTTCCATTGCAGTTCTCCTTTTCACCGGACAAACTGCATCTAAAAAAGACTTAAGAAAATTTGCAATATATAAAAAACAAATTTAGATAATTAAAGCAGAAAGTCCGAATTTTTAGTTGTGGTTTTTACTAATGTGCTCACTCGGGGCACAGGATTATCATTACCCTGTAATATACCGGTATCACTACTCATAAAAACCACCACCTTTCTTTCGGACTAAAGCCTTATTTGCGAAAAGTAATATATAAAATATTACTTTGATCATCATTTCAGCATACTTACTTTAACATAATTTTTTATTACATGGTACCCCCAAAAATAAAAAAATTACCCTCTGAGTAAGAGGGTAATTTATATAAAAACAATACTAATTAGTGCTTAAAATCAAATTCTGATCAAAGGTAAAAAATTATTCTTCAACCGGAACAGTCTTAATATG
>JAILBM010000260.1 GCA_024680925.1 Butyrivibrio sp. | reverse complement strand
CAGAAACGCACGGTGATGCAGTATTTACTACCACCTGTAAAGCTTACTATGTATTACAATTATATGATTCCAATAATAGTGTTATTTCTTCATGGCATCTTGGTGTAATAAGCAGCGGAGTAACTAGAGAAGTTGATACTCATGTTAATATACTATCATCCTCTACATACACTTTTAAAGTAAAATCCTGTACAAATAATACCGACACTTCATTCGATTCAGGCGTCATAACCGATTCAAGTCCCGGATATGTCTATAACAGGCCTTCAAATGTACTCCCTGCTCCCACAAATCTAGCATGGAGCAGTACAGATGTTGCAACCGCAACCTGGGACACCGTTCAAAATGCATCTGAGTATTTATGCCTCCTGTACAGAAATCAAACTGACCCGGTAATTGGTCTCTCTGAAACTGAAAACTATTCTGATTTTTCAGATTATATAGGTGATAGTTCAGATGTTCCATATACCTTTAAGGTAAGGGCTATAAGCTCTGATATTGAAGTTTATGCAAACGGCGACTATTCTTCAATGTCTGCTTCGTACAACAACGTTCCATTTACAAATCCGGATTCATCTACAGGTGACTCTGCTTCAAGTGATTCTTCTTCAAGTGATTCTTCTTCAAGTGGCTCTGCTTCAAGTGATTCTTCTTCAAGTGGCTCTACCCAGTCTAGCACTACTGTTGAAAGCACAACCGAATCCATAAATAACGCGTCTTCTGCGTCAGCTGCGCAGTCTGCCTTGGACAGCTACATCTCAAATAATAATATGCAGGCACTTGCGGTTTCCATGCAGACAGATTCATCCACCAGAGACAAAATCTCTTCACTGGAATCAGCTTATACTTCGAAGGCAGGAATTTCAGTTGCAAATAACATAACTGCCAGTGGCGTGGACAGTTCCAAGATTTCTATTCTTGGTGCAGGACTCAATGCCAATGCAAACGAATCTGTTTCATTTAATGTTGGCTATACCGACGAAAGTGCAAAAAAAGCCATTGACACAAAATACTATACAAATATAGTTCAATTCGACATGAGTCTTTCCAACGCCGGCCGTGTTTCATCGGACGGATCATTGGCTGTCCCTGTAGTTATCACGATGCCTGTTCCCGAAGGATTGGTAAAGGATATCACATTAAGTATTCTTCATTTCCATCATTCCGATGATGGCTATGATTTGATAAAGCCTCGATTTAATTCCGATGGCACAATATCATTTACAATTCGTCATTTCAGCACCTTCGGCTTTACAAATGCATTAGAACAGGGCTCCACCGTAACTGATAAAAGCGGTAATATCTATACCGTAACCGGCGATGACACCGTCGAATTTACTGCTCCTTCTGCAAAAACAATTAATAAAATCACCATCGGAGCAACTGTTAATATTGGTGGAAGTGAATTCAAAGTTACTTCCATAGCTAATAATGCATTCTCAAAATGCAGCAAACTTAAGACCCTAAAAATCGGTTCTAATGTAACGACAATTGGTGCCGGTGCATTTAAGTCATGCAAAAGGCTAAAGTCAATTACGATTAGCGCAAATTCTGTTTCCACAATAGGCAAAAAAGCTTTTAAGGGAATTTCATCAAAAGCTACATTTAAGATTAACTCAAAGAACACTAAAAAATATAATACGCTGGTTAAAGCAATTAAGAAAAGCGGGGCTAAAAAGGCAAGTTTCAAAATGAAAAAGTCTTCCAAATAATTCAAGTATCCCGCCACCTACGACGCACAGCTTAGAGGTGGGAGATTTCTTGCTCACAGCTTGTTAAACCGGTTATGAAAACAATAAAAAGCTTCAGATCACACGTCTGAAGCTTTTTATTATTATTATTTACAAATATCTATCATAGTTCTGCTCTATGCCGGTCAACTTTTCATTTACAAGTATCTATCATAGCTCTGCTCTATACCGGTCAATTTTTCATATAGCTTTTCAGAATATCATGATATCTCAATAGGTGCGTTGGCATTATCAGGAATTGTCACTTCCTTAATAGAAGGATCCAGTTCATGGAAAAAACTTCTGGTAATCACAATACCCTCTTTAGCACTTTCGAATTCCCATAAAAACTGTTCGGGAATATTCTCTCTTCCGTACATTGAGATTCTTCCCGCATAAGCATGAATGATACTGATATACTTTTTATCCAGCTCATAATATCTTAATATATCCCGCCTGAGTCTGGGATGATTGGCCACAACCTTACGGATATCCATCTTGAGGTCCATGGGAAGCTCCTGCTCTCGCATATGAACCGCAGCAAGATATTTTCTGTAAGTTTCCTCATCTATCTTTTCAAATCTCTCCGTATATTCGTAGCATCCGCCACCATCAGGAAGATGAAGCCTTACTCTTCCGTCATCACAGATATCCTCAATCTCCGCAACTACCTGCGGTACCTGTGGTTTGCCATTATAATCAAGAATTATTACTTTGTCACCAACTTTATAAGAAGCCATTTTCAATCTCCATATAAAATATTTTTTGTAATCTGTAAATGCAGAAAACCAATCTGCCCTACTCTCTATTAAAAGGGTATCTTTCAATAATTTGTTACTGCAAAGCATGCAGATTCATTTTAATGATCCCTTCTGCACCATAAATAATAGGCTTTTCATAAGGATAAAACAAGAGTTTTTCCACTATTTTAAGAGCTTTCCCATTTTTTTAATAAAATTGGATCCGTAATCTTTTCATCCTGTTGAACAGTTCATCTCATAAATGAAAAAATCAAAGACACTAACTCTGCCCTGGCAAAAGGAGGAACATGAAGTGCACACATGGCACGATTTAATTTATCATCAAATACTTATTTTCAGGTTCGATTTCAAATTCCATTACTTTTCCGGTAGAGGGATGTATGAAAGAAAGGCTGCAGGCACAAAGGGCTACATTTCTGATTCCTTCTCTTTCCGAGAAATCATTGCTCTCACTACTTCCATATCTCCGGTCACCTAAAAGCGGAAATCCAAAATGAGAAAACTGCGCCCTTATCTGATGGAATCGTCCCGTCATCAAATTTATCTGTACTATTGAAACCGGTTC
>JAILBM010000244.1 GCA_024680925.1 Butyrivibrio sp. | reverse complement strand
AATTCCGAGGAATTCTTGAATCTTTTTATTTTTTTTGGCTACAAATATTCCATTTTCGGTTTTTACTGCAAGAGAACTATCGAATTTACCGATTATTTCTTTATTGTCACCTTTTATCTTTTCAATATAATTGAGCTCTGCGTCAGAAACTACATAGCCTTTGCTGCCATCTTTATAGCGAATTCGTATTATATATGACTTAATTGTCTGCAAAATAAGCAGGAAAACAAAAACTGCAAAGGATATTCCTACAGTTCCAAGAATCAGATTTTCTGTTAGAGTTCCGAAAAGAGAATAATCGAAAAAATTCTGACTAAAAACAGAAAATATGAGAAATATAGTTACAATAGCAATCGATATCAAATCCTTGATTGTTGCACTTTTTTTTGACCATATTAAATTTATTAGCTTTTTCCCCAAAAAGCCAATAAGAATACCCAATAATATGGAAATAAGCAGACAAAAGAGCTCAGGTTTACCCATAGATTTTGGAATAATATAACCTATTCCATATCCCACCGCATAAAAAAAGGAAAGTAATATATCTTCAGTGTTAAGGAGTCTTTTCATAGTTTAGCTCTCCTCCTGTGTTTACTGAATTACTATAAGTTATGAATATTATGGGACATCCGTAGTCAAATACTACGGATGTCCGTTCTTTGTCTAAGCCTTATATACCTGCTGTCCATCTACAAAGGTTGCAAGGCACTTCGCATTTTCAACTTCCTTAAGGTCATCATTTAAGAAATCTTTATCAAATACTGTTATATTGGCAAGTTTACCTACTTCCAGGGATCCCATTCGGTTCTCTTCGTGCCAGCTGTAAGCCACATTAGTTGTTATAGCTTTTAAAGTATCCAATCGGCTGATACATTGATCTGCATGTCTTAACATCTTTTCACCATTAGATGGCAGATAGCCGAGTGCGCCATAGCATATAGTCCACGGAGCACTGAAGGTTGGGGATACAGGGAAATCTGAATGGGAAAGAACCACCGCTCCCTGATCTAAAAAGTCCTTTACAGGAAATCCTACATCGGACTTTTCTTTGCCAACATACTTAACCATTACGTCATATAATGCATAGGTCTTTTCTACCCACATGATTCCACATACTGCCATGATATTGTATTCTGCCATTCTTCGTATTTCATCAGGTTTTACTGATTGAAGATGAGCAAGCGCATTTCTCATATCAAAATTGCCGGTCTCTTCTTCTGCTTCTGCAATTGCATCAACCCACGCCTTAACAGCTGCATCTCCTATAGTATGAACATGTACGTTCATATCATGGCTGCTTGCAGCTTTTATTAGTCTGACCATTTTCTCATGGTCATCAAATCTTGCTACTCCGAAATACCCCGGTTGATCAACATATTCATCAAGCATCCAGGCAGTATGGCCTTCTATAACACCATCACAGAATATCTTTGCGCCGATAAGCTTATAATGTTTACTATTGTGCTCTTCAGCTTCTTTTGCAATTCTGTCCATGTCCTCTTCAGGTGTATCGGTATTATCACCAATAAGGCTTCCTGAAAACATGTAATGATGGAACTTTCCCTCTTCTTCAAGATCATAAATAGCCTGAGGCTCTAAAAAATTAGTAACTTCAACGCCGGCATTATATACACCTGTATATCCCATTGAAAGGGCATAATCCTGCCAACACAGCATCGCATTTTTCATTTCATCAAGTGTGACCACGTTATTGGCTCTGACATGAAATACCGGACCCTCAGAAATATATCCGGTTGGATTACCATCTTCATCTACTCTGACACATGAAGTGCCCCATTTCTCAACCGCTTCCTTATTGATTCCAAACTTTTCCATAGCCTTAGAGTTTAGCCACATTGAGTGGCCACCGGAATCTGTGCACATCATGATCTTATCAGGACAAATTGCATCCAGCATATCGTGATGTGGCGGTACATCGTGCTCTTCGAATCCCATGCCCTGGTAAAGAGTTTTTTCAGGGTGAGCATCCATATACTCTTTCATAACCTGAACGATTTCCTCAAGACTTGCATTAGGATCTAAGTGAACTATCAAGCTCATCATAGCTCCGGCTCCTCCGGGATGACAGTGAGCTTCCAGAAAACCGGGATATACGGAATTATCTCCATAATCACAGACCTTTGTATTGTTATCACATAGTTTTTTTGCTACAGCAGCAGAGCCGACATATAAGATTTTGTCATCTTTTACCGCAACTGCCTGAGCATAAGGCTTATGCTCATCCATTGTGATTACGTTTCCAAGTATAAGTAAATCCGCCATCTTTTTGTTACACATTACCTACCTCCTTGAAATATTAAATCTTGATCATTTATGTGACTTTTCTAAAATATACTTTCAAAAACAACTATATTTATTATCCGAATAATAGTGTTTTATGGTCAATAAGGGGTTCCAGAATGTCACTTAATCAAAACCATTCAATCACACTGTTCAATAAATTCGACTGTCATGCTGGCCAATCTTCCCATGTGTATTTTTTCTTCTTTAAAGTCCAGTTTATCTATAAATAAATAGCGAACAAAAGTATCTGCAAATAGCCAAAACAATACATAGAAAAACTCAAGTGGAACTCCTTCAAACATTTTTTTTGCAATGAATAGAAAGATACCGGACAATACCGTGCCTATTATCATGTAAACAAATCTTTTCCTTCTGATATTAATAAAATCCACTGTCCTCCCAAGAATATAATCCATATCTGCAGTAACAGTATCACTGATGATCTTTTTTTCTTCCGGTGTAAATTTAGCACCTCTGATTTCAAGCACAACAGGATATTCAGGTGGGACAAATTCTGCATAATCTATAATATAAGTTAAAAATTCTGTATCCAGTGACTCACAGCCCTTTACACTGAATTTACTAATTATGTCGTCTATGCTTTTTACCTTACATGGAATATATGCGACACCATTTTCCATAACATCGGTCTGTAATCTTCTCTGAAGATATGACTTTTTATACAAAAATTCTCGTTTGAATTTACTATTTTTAAACATAAAACTCATATCCTTTTTACTATTTTTATAGACAGTGTTTTTAATGCAACATAAATAAATTTATATAAAAAATTATCTGAAAATTATCGTTTTAAAGTCAATGGGGGTTCCGTATTGTCACCAATTTTTCTTAATCATGCAACTGTGGAATAATAA
>JAILBM010000243.1 GCA_024680925.1 Butyrivibrio sp. | reverse complement strand
CTCAGCAGACGGTCTTATAACATCAGATGAAATCTCACTGTAAAGACCTTGCTTATAATAATCCTTAAAGGACTTTTTAACCAATCTGTCCTCTCCCGAATGAAAGGTAAGAATTGCTACTCTGCCCCCGGGTTTTAATATACCCGGAAGCTTTTCAAGAAATGAATATAAAACCTCAAACTCGCTGTTTACATCTATTCTAAGAGCCTGAAAGACCCTTGCACAGCTTTTTTTTACTACCATTTCCTTCTCTTCTTTCGGGACTTTCCACAGAGCACTTTCAATAGCTTCCCTTAGCTGTGTTGTGGTATCCATGGAATTCCCCTTTTTCATAAGTGCAAATACTTTATCTGCTATTTCCTCTGCATAGGGTTCATCAGAATTTTCAATCATCATACCAACAAATTCTTCCCTGGTAATATTATGAAGTCTCTCTGCAGCCGACTCACCATGCTCCGGATCAAGTCTTAGATCAAGAGGTCCGTCAATCTTATAGGAAAAACCTCTCTCGGGATTATCTATCTGCATGGAAGATACTCCAAGGTCTGCCAGAACAAAATCAAACTTACCCGCCTCTTCACAAACCTTATCTATATTGGCAAAATTTATAAGTCTAAACCTGAAAATATCATCACCAAATCCGGCATCTTTAAGTCTCTTAATAGTCTTTTGAGATTCTATAGGATCAACATCAAGTCCGTATATACAGCCCTTTCCCTCTAATTTCTCCAGCATCTTCCTGGTATGCCCGCCATATCCAAGTGTACAGTCAAGGCCCTGTTGCCCCGGTTTAATATCAAGAAAATCAAGGATTTCCTTAACCATTATAGATATGTGCATTCCTGCGGGAGTAGATCCCTTTGAGATAACATGATCAATAGTATCCTTATATTTTTCAGGATTTTGCTCTTTATACTTTTCTTCAAATTTCTTTGGATATTTTCCTGAATAATGAACTCTTCTTTTATGTTTTTTTTCTTCCAATTTTCTTTCCTTTCAATTACACAAAAATAGAAGCATGTAAACTTAATTATTTTCACATGCTTCTATGATAACACAAGAAATATATTTAATCATTTACCTTATTGTCAGTAAATTTGCTGACAATAATTATGATTATATATATAATTTAATTTTTGTCTTTTTTTGCCATATTTACATAAATCCGGCAACTTTTATATTAAACTTTTGCCTCCATCCATTTTTTACTTCCAAATCTCTTATAAAAAATAATACCCCTAAAAAGTTCATCCATCATAAATGCTATCCAACAACCATAAAGTCCAAGTCCAAGTTTGATACCAAGAAAATATGAAACCAGTATACTTACAAGCCAGCAGGATACTATGGATATTACCATTGGAAAAACAACATCTCCTGCGCCACGAAGAGAATTTTCCTCTATATGATTAAGAGCTCTTCCTATTTCAACAAATATATCAATAAAAAATATTCCCGCAGATAAAGCAATGATTTCCGGATTTTGTGTAAATAATCCCATTATCGGTTTATGTAATACGAATATTACTATTGACAGAATAAAATTCATAAGTACTGCTATTTTTACAGCACTTATATTGAGCTTATAAGCCTTGTCATATTCCTTTGCACCGGTCATCCATCCTATCATTATTGATACCGATAGCCCAAGAGAAAAACCGGTTACATAAACATAAAATACAACAGAGGATACATAAATCTTGGTAGTAAGTACCATTGTTCCAAGAGCTGCCATAATTGACGTTGAAACTATCTGAGAAAAAGAATAAGACAGATTACTGATACCTCCCGGAACACCGACATGAAGTATTTGAAACAAAACAGAATTAAAATATAAAAATTTATCTTTAGAAAAGCTTAAATCGGAATAATCCGGAAGTAAAACAGATCTTTTTTGCCAAACCAGAATAAATATATGAATAAGAGCTATGATATGAGCTATAACGTTAGCCCATGCAATACCGGTTACGCCTCTAAGAGGAATATCTATCGGTCTGAACACTATTAAGAAATCCAATACAGCATTTACAAGATTCATAAATACAGAGACAATTACAGCCTTTTTGGGATATCCATTACTTCTGAGAATAGCCGAAAAAGCTAAAATAACAGCCTGGATACATGAAAATCCCATAACAATTCTAAAATAGACAACTGCCATATCATAAACTTCACCTGAAAGATTTAGATGAACCATTATAAATTCTGACATAGACAGTAAAATCACTGTTGCGACAGCAGAAAATAAAAGCTCTGCTATAATGGCAACCACACCGGCCTGCCTTGCAACCTTGTCATTTTTTTCGCCAAGCCTGTGACTTATGAAAATAGCTGCTCCACCACTTAAAACCGAATAAAAAGTAAGCGCAAACCCAATAACCTGATTGGAAGCGCCTACCGCAGCAACAGCATTATCGCTATATCTGCCAAGTATCAGTGTATTAACAGTTCCCATCATATTCATAAGAAGTTGTTCGATAAAAATTGGCACAAATAAAGAAGATAATGACATAACACCATTAGCAGTTTCTATATGACTTACATCTTTATCAATCAAAACTGATTTCATAAAAGACCCCTCATGTCCTTATACAAGCTGTAAAAACAAGTTTATGTAAATTATTTAAGCGCCGCGCTAAGACTGTTAGGAATTCCCCTTGGTCCTCGTACTGCATATATTCCATACTCGGATTTCAGTCTGTCAAAAGAGAATTTATCAGCAGCATACTTCTTTTGAAGCTTGATTTTCATTAGTGCTGTGATTTTGAGATTTTTATCTTCGTAGTTATAAGGTATATCAACTTCTGTCACCTTACACTTATATAAAATTGCAGATACAGGAGCTCCCACATACATAAAAACAGTATCGCCCTTTATGATACCGGCTCCCTGTTTCCAATCAATTTCATCAGTATCATCAAATGCATGCTCTATGTCGTAGTACTTGGGATTTGCAGGAACAATCCACTCTTTAGGCTGACGGAACTTGTCCTTTTTCTTTTTAGGTGCTGTATCCAGAAAGCTCCCATCAATCATCCTGCAAATTTCATCAAGCTCTACTCTTCCATCAAGAATAATTGTGATCCAGCTACCTTTATTCATATGATAGGCAGGAAGAAAACCTTCCTGTTTAAGCAGAATATCTCTAAGCATTAAATCATCGATTTTTACATCAATTATATCCAAATGCTCTGATTCCGGAAGTTCCAGCTTATCAGCATCCACATCCATAATTATGGCAAACCACTTCCTGTTGTCCTCATGCCTGAATACCGCATAATCAGGATATTTTTTCCAAAGGTATTCTGCAGTAGCTTTGTATTTTTTCTTAATGTATTTTTCAATATCTGATCTAAGGCTCATAATGCCCCTCCACCTGAATTGATTTTATGATATATATTATATCTTAAAAATCAACCAGATAAATCCCCACACTTATCTGCGTGAAGCTCCCCTTCTTTTCTATTTTTGTCACCTTGGCTTTTAAGAGTTTTCCGGCATCCATAAGACGGGCAAAAACAATGTTATCTCTTTCCGGAACGTAGCCGAGCTTTCTTTTTTCTGAATCAAGGATTATGATGGCATTACTGTCAAACTTGTTATTCTCACGCTGCAAGGTCAGAACATCACCTGCTTTTAAACTTTCAAGGATAGATTTATCCGGTAAATGAGTGGTGCCTGCTATGTAAGAATCAAATAAGTGTATGTCTTTCACCAGAGGCTTTATGATGTCACCCAGCTCATGATTTTCAACTAAAGATATAACGTTTTCTTTTTTTATTTGTAATCCATTGTCCATTTAAAACTTACCCCGCTTGTTATAAATTGTTCCATCACCAGATCCAGCTCTTTTTCATAATCTGCATATTCCTGCATTTCCTTTTGCAGAGTTTCTTTTTTAGCTTTAACAGCTTCATAGTCTTCCAGGATAAACTTGTACTGATAAGGGTCTTTACTTTTTATATCAAGTATTTCATCCTTAACCTTTTGTATTTTTTTAGAAAGGTCATTTATTTCTATTACTATGTTTTCCCATCCTATTTCATCGAGAGCTTTTTTGACCAGAACCTCAGCAGCCTCCAGTTCTTCCAGGTCGTTGGCATTATAGGAAACAACAATCATATGCCAGAGCCTTTTTAATTCAGGGATTTCATCGGTTTTGGGATTGATATCCGGGTGAAGCATTTTGGCCAGTTTGTGGTATATTTTCTTAATTTTGGTTGCAGTGGCAGTGCTTATCTGATGGCCGGAGTTTGCCTTTTCAGTCTCTTCCACCATTTGCTCCAGCTCATGGTTATACTCCTGCATCTCATGGTTTATAAAGGTAAGCATTTCCTCCTGATCAATGGTCTTACCTTTATTTATTTGAGTCTGACAGTAAGCGATGATCTTTTTCTTTTTTACGCAGGTGATTTTCATCTCAAAAAGATCCGTTATCTGTTTACCAAATTCCTTGGTATATTCAATTTTCCAAAGCAGTGATTCCTTTTTTACCTTATCCCTTTGAAGAAGCACTTCTTCGTACTCTGCATAACCTTCATTCTTAACCTTGATAATCTCTTCCATCATATCACCTCAAAATTTTCCAAACTGTCATAGATAGCTGTTAACCGTTCATTACCAATGCATGCCTTTTGAAAAAACTCATCCCTGTCTCTGTACCAGTTATCATTAAAATGAATAACAACAGATTCCTCTTCCATAACAGATTCCAGGTTCTGTTCCATGCCGTTATAGAAAAAGCGCACCTTTACAGGTCTTTTCAAAAGAAAATACAGGTCATAAAAATCAAAACATTCAATATCAAAATCTATAAGTTCATACAGATCATCTATCATCCATTTCATAATATTGAGGTTACCGAAAAATGCATTGTAGCTAAGCCTCTGGGCCAGGAAATCTTTTGCTATAAAATATAAATCCACCGCATCTGACACCCTGCTCTGCCCGGTTCTTATTTTGGCAAGTCTTGTAAATACTTCAGGGAGTGGCGCTCCTAGATTTCTGGAATATTTTACCTTCGGATACAAGTCTTCGATCATGGAGACATATTTATCGTAATCCTTCTCCACGTAATATCCATTCTTGTACATATCTGCGATTTTATAGGTGCATACCAGATTTCCCCGTTCCATGGCGCGGCTATAATATTTATATGCTTTCTCGTAATCTCTTTCTCCTGTTCTGCCGTAGTACCAAATATAGCCAAGACATTCATCGGCTTCCTCACTGCCGTAAGAAGATGCCATCTCATAGTATTTCTGGGCCAGATCAAATCTCTTAAGCTCATAATAATATCCACCGAGGGACATCATATCAGCAGGATTTTTTTCCTCAGAAATAAGATAATCCATGGCTTCGACGTACATAAATTCGTCTTCTTTGGAAGGGTTGGATTTTCTGTAAAAATTTTCTTCTATGGCTTTGGCTTCACTAATTGTCATTTGTTTTTATCTCCCTTTTAAGTGGTGTAATTAGTTGATTTAAGGTAAATTACAAGTTTTTAAACTAAAGCTTTCTCTAGAGTTTTTCCTGGAGTTTTCTGATAATATAGTTATAAACCATTAAGTGTCCTTTAAACGCCACAGCTCAAAGGTGCATAAACAGTAACTTTCGCAAATGACCCCAGGGGACGTCAAAAGGGTGCAGAAAAAATTTCTGCACCCTTGAAAATCATTCAAAAGAATATTCAATATTTTCTGAAGCCTGACCGTCACCCAATGCACCAAATTCAATACTTTGACCATCTGCTATATATGAGTTCCAGTCTACAGGTCTGATTACATAATAATCTCCCTCTTCAGATATGTTAACATTCCAGCTGCTTGAAATATTAACATCGTTTTTATTAAGCTTTAAAGTCCATGTATTAACAGCATTTCCTGTATTGTTAATAACTTTAAAGCTTATCTGATAACCGCTTCCCCAGCTATTTACAAAATATTCAAGGTTCATTCCGGTATCTGTAACTACAGGTTCAGGATCGTTTTCAGGTTGTGGCTGAGGCTGTGGTTGTGGTTCAACCTGCGGATTTTCCTCTTTGGAAGGGTCAGATTGTCCGCCGCCAAACTCTGTTTTTTCAAACTGCCACAACTGGTTGTTGCCGCCATTATACTTCCACTGTACTACGTTTGTACCATCATCAGTTTTCTTCTGATAGATATCAAGGTACTTTGTTTCCTTGGAGCACTTTGTAGCTATAGTATAGTAGCTTTCATTTGCTGTAGTCTTTACTACAAATTGCTGAGCCGAACCGCCGTATGCCTGATAAATACCAAGATTTGCACCATCTTCATCTGCACCGTCTGCCACATCCAGCATGAAGCTTCCAAGAGCAGAAGTCAGAGTCACTGTTCCATCAGATGAATTAGTCACATACCACTTCTGACCGTCTACTCCGGTGCCTGTGCTTATGCAAACATTTGCCCAGGTGCTTACACTGTTTCCTTCAACTGTAAGATATTTCTGAGAAGAAGGATTCTTGACATAATACCAGCCATCTTCTATTCTTGCATTTACGTTTTCATTAACGTTCTCATTAACAGGTTCTGCCTGAGTATTTGACTCCTGTGATCCCTGTGATCCTTGTGAAGGATTTGGATTTACAGGCTGATTTTGAGGACCTGAAGTTGGCTGTCCAAATACCTCTACATTAGCCTGAATAACCTTTGAATAAGCTGTCTTTGGAGCTCCCGGTCTTGAGAACAGCAAAGGCGCTGCATTGTCAATCCAGGTTGTCTGATCTGAAAGCCCCCACCAGGTAACACTTGTGATATTTCCGCCGTTCTTCTTTAAGGAATTTATGTTCTTAAAGAGATTATAAGCATAAGTTGCAAGGTCATTGTCACCCTTATTGGTAATATCTATTTCTGTTATCTGAACTTCAAAACCTGAGTTAATAAATGATCTAAGTGCTGTAGTGTAATAATCTACAGATGGGAAGCCTGTTCCAAGGTGTGACTGCATTCCGACACCTGCACAAACCTTTCTGCCCTGATTGATGTAATTTACAAGCTTAATTACATCATCAACTTCCATGTAGGTATTGTAGTCGTTATAGAAAAGCTTTACAGAATCAGTAAGCTTGAAGTATTCCAATGTGTCATAGGCATAGTTAAATGCTTTTTTTACATAGGAAGCATTAGTTCTGTTATTGCCGTAGACAGCCTCCCAGCCGGAATTCTGTGCATGAAGGATTTCATTAGCCACATCCCAGGCATAAACCACACTGCCGTATTCACTAAGGTAAACATGGTTCATAACTGTTTTTACATACATCTCGAGACGGGCATCCATAGTCTGCTGATTTACAAATCCGCCGTTACCTGCATAGCCGTTTCTGAAAAACCATCCCGGAGTCTGTGAGTGCCATACAAGGGTATGAGCTCTCATCTTAAGGCCGTTCTGGTAGCATATTTTCATAACTTCATCAACTGTACTGAAATTGATCTGAGGAACATATTGCTCTTTATAGCTGTCAGGAATGTAATAGCCTCTGTTTTTTGCTTCGTTAACAGTGATAAGTCTTGCACTGCCACCCAAAAGTGCATCGGGCTTCATCTCATTTTCAAGGGTGATACTGTTGTAATGAGTCTTAAGAAACTGAAGCTGTGATGCATCACGAAGCTGATATAGATTGATACAGGTTCCTGAATAGCCAAACTGTGTTCCATAGGTATTAAGAAGATTAGCTTCTGCAGTCTGTCCCTGAGATGTTCCTGTATTACCTATAGAGGAACCGGCATTTGAAGAGCCACCTTCTGCAGCTGCCTGCCAGTAATCAAACTCAAAGCTTCCGTTATATACAAAACAGATATTCTTAACTCCGGTCACATTTTTCATAGAACCGGTAAAGCTTGTATTCTTGCCGTTTGTGTCGGTAAGTTTAATTGTTCCAAGAAGATTTCCCTGTGGATTGTTTTCTCTTACCTGAATTTCACCGTTTCCTCTGCAGTTAACACTTACTGTTACAGAACCAAGTCCTTTTGAGAAATTAACCCCTTTAATCTTGGTAAAATCTCCATTGGAAATATTATTAACCCAAGCAATTCCGTCTCCATTACCTGCAACACCGATACCGCTTTGGGTAAACATAGTCTCTGCCTGTACAGGAGAATATGGATCAACATAGGAAAGCTGTGAAACACCTGTCATTGTAGGTGTAAGATTGCTAATCTTTCCACCGGATACATTTATTTTATCAATGTGTGTTGTCCTGTAACCAAGACTCTTTCCTATAACCTTGGACTCTACAGATCTTGTGTGGTAAGCCATGTAGTAGCTGCCCTTAAATTCGAAGATCTGATGATGATTATTGCCGGTTGAACCCTGGAAAAAGACACCGGGATTTTTCATCACTTCACCTTTATAGGTAAATGGTCCCATAGGACTTGAACTTGTCATATATTCTATTGCCGCATTATTAAAACCGTTTGCACAGTTCCAGTTGGAACAATAAGAATAAAAATAAATATTGCCGATTTTGTTGATTCCCGAATCTTCAAAAAGGTAAGGTGCATCAATTGTAACTGCTGAACCTGATGTACTTATCATATTTGATCCAAGTTTTATGACTCTTGCTGTATTTGGATGAGAATTTTTTCCGGCAGGAACACCGCCACCAAAATATAAATAACCTGTTCCGTCAGAATCTACTAATACTGCAGGATCAAAAAGCCATTCTACCCCACTGCATCCTGCAGTCTGTCTTGTAATAAATGCCTTCCCTAAAGGATCTGTCCACGGACCTGTTGGACTGTCAGCAGTAAGCACCCCGATGCTGCTGGCATTATTGGCAAAATAAAGGAAAAACTTATCCTGTCCGTTGATCTTTTTGGTAGCAATACATGGTGCCCAGGAGTTTGAAGCCCATTTTGCTGCGCCGCTGCTTCCTGCAATCTTGAAACTGCCATGATCTGTCCAGTTCACCATATCCTTGGATGAATAGCAGTTTAAGGTGTTGATCTTACCATAAGTATTCTCGTTGCTACCTGCAAGTTCCTGTGAGTCATTTGTAGTATAAACATATACTGTGTCGTTATAGACAAGAACTCCGGGATCTGCCCCATAGTTTTGTGTTACCAGCGGATTGTTCTCATTGTCAGCCTTCACGTAGCTTCCGCTTACAACATCTGCCGCCTGTACCTTAGTACCGTGTCCAATGCCTGTCCCCAATAACAGCATCAGACATAATCCCAACGCTATACCTTTTTTCATTGATAACCCCTTTCAACATAGTATTTTTGCTCGAGCACCTTAATTCTACCAATCAACTACTTATATGCACTTATCATTTGTTGCTTCAACATGCTACTATATTGCTATTTTAGGGGATTATTTCTATGTTAACTTCTGGTTCTTGCACCCATTTCTTTTAATTGTTGTTTACGTTCATACATGAGCTGGTCAGTTCTTTCAAATACTTCTCTTACCTGTTCATCTTTATCAGGAGCCATATAATCATAAGTAATGGTAACGCCTCTTTTATTCAACTTGAACAGCAAACATTACAAAATAAAGATCATCTGACTTGGTACAGGTGGACAGTGTTATGATTTTATCCTCTACTGTCGGTTCTATTCCCGTATCGATATAGGTCTTATATTCTATAGTATCTAAGAATTCTCGCATTCTTTCATTATTATCGCCGCATACATCATATATGTATGAGTCCTTGGGAACATCCATAAATGCAAATAGTAAATATCTGTATGTCCCATTTAACGTAATGATCCTGAAATATTTGTGCTCTTCCAAAAATTTCAAATCTTCTTTATAAATCTTAAGAGCCCCAAACATTGTCCTGTCACGCATATTATGCCCATAAATAATAGTATTAGAGTCAGCAAAATCAGTTGAGGATCTGTAATCAGCAAAAATAGATCCTGTATTGGAATCATTGCCTTCATAATCTTTAAGAGCATATTTACTATTATCTCCCGACTGCATAATAGGATAACTTATCAGTCCATCTTCAAACCATAGCCAGCCTACAGCCTCAGGATTATCAGCTATAAATTCCTTTGCACTGCTCTCTAAATCATCCTCGGAATCTTTTTCCTCTTCTTTATTGATAACCTCTACAGCACTGTCTTCAGATTCTTTATCGATAACCTCTACGGCACTGTCTTCAGATTCTTTATCGGTAACTTCTGCAACACTATCTTCATCTACTGCCTCATCTATAGTATCTATAATACTTTCCAAGGTTCCTGCAATATCTGATGCTGCCTCTTCCTGTTCTTCCACCTGTTCAGTGCTGATATAAGTATTTTCCACTACAACTTCATCCTTACTGCCGGATAAATATTTAGTAGAAAAAAAGATAATGCATATAACTAATATTACTGCCAAAACAAGTCTGAAATTTTTAATTATGTTTTTAAAAATACTTACTGCTATTATCAGTAACAATTCAAAAAATATAAAAATAAGAGCAAGCTTTCTATGTTCATTGTTGAAAGCCTTAAACTTCAATAACAATTTCTGCATTTATTTTTTAACACCTTTTCTCTGTAAAACACACCGCTAAATTGTATCTAAAAAGAAGTGCAGAAGTCAATTACTTTAATAGCATTTTTTTATTATTATATATAAGCTGGTTATATTACTTTTTATAATAATGGTACTAAGGCCAGGATCATTTATTCAAAATGCCGTAAGTATCCCTGTAATGGCCAAATGCCGCATAGGACACTTTGTAGAGGCTCAAATACTTGAAGCTATTGAAATAGATTATATTGATGAATCAGAAGTTCTTTCACCGGCTGATGATATCTTTCATATTGATCTTCTTTCATTTATCTTTAAATCCGGTAATCCTGAAACAATCAATGATAAAGGCACCCTTTATAGGGTGCCTAAATATTTATTTTCACTGAAAACTAATCATTTTGTAATATATTGGAATATCTTTCTATTCGCATAAAAATTTCTTCCAGACTGAAATATCCTGCTTCTCTTATGGTCAGCTTTCCTTCCACAAACACAAGAACTGTCGGAGCACTGAAAATTCCTTGTTCTGCAGCAATTTCCGGATATTCTTCAATGGAAACATATCTGCTGTTTACTATTTTTTTGTCTACACTCCAAATATCTATTTTTTCCTTAATGGCAGCACAGGGTGCACAGGTACTTGTACCAAATTGCAATATAAGAATTTTTGATTCTTTAACAAGAGAATCTATAGACTCTTCCTTTAATAAATTTTTCATTGTACACCTCGTTTACAGGACTAAAAAACCATTAAAAAAATCAATTTTCCAAAACAAACATGCCACATAAGCTATAATAGCAATTACCCAAATCCCCTTGAACATCACTTTTACATCTGCATAGCTCATGGATGCATGAAAAATAATAGATACCAAAAGATAAATAAACAATACCATCATGTAGACAGGAAGTATATCAGTATTTGAACTCAAATAAATAATTATAAACATCGATGATATAGTTCCCATTATTACCGGAGCCGTAGAAGCTAAAGACATCTGCAATGCTTTGATAAAAAAGGGGCCTCTTGGTGCAAAACTTACATGTCCCAGTTCACCGGTGGCTTTATTTGGACAAAAAAGTTTAAATTCAGTAATTCTAGCTCCTGTGATAAAAGCAAAAATTGCATGGGATAACTCATGATGCATAACTCCCGGAAACGTAAGCCAATTTACCGTAAAATAAGCAATTTTCGGAGTAGTTATTCGAACCATTAATTTATATATGACCTTTTCTACAAAGTGAATCAACAATCCCCAGACAGGAATCGCAAATGTAATTATTAAAGCTGAAATCAAATAGTTCATATAGTTACCTCTGACTTATGTTCCTGTGGTCCGAATATACATATTATTCATAATAAAATAATAATTGGTTTTCCTTTAAAACTTAACAGGCTATGACATACTTCAACCCCGGATCCGTCTATCTCATTCCTATAAATCCCATCAGGAATATAAATTGGAATAAGTGCATCCTTACCGGATAAGGAAAAAACACCTAAAGCAGACCTGTTTCCTTTTTTGTGCTCAGCTACGATAATATCTTTGCCCAAAGCCTTTGTTTTATAATGACTGTCAGTAAAAATCGCATTCTTTTTAATTTCAGAAAGAGTTTTCATCATATTGGACAAATCCGTTTCATGCACCTTTTTTTTATCATTAAATCCAGTGTAATCCTTATCAAATAGCCCGGGCAGATGTTTCTCACCAAATTCCTGTCCTGCATAAATAAGTGTCATACCCTTTTGAAAATAAAGAAATGCCGTAGCATTAATAAGTACATCCGTATCCGGAAAAAGAAAATGTGCTCTTGGCTGATCATGATTTTCAAGAAAGCGAAGCTTGACATAATTATCAGGATAGATATATTCCTGGCGATTAATTGCCTCTGAGTACTCGTTAAGCTTTCTTTTACCTGTGAGATAATCAGTCAGATAACTATAAACATCATACTCATAGCTTATATCAAAGGCCTGAAATATTTCCGAATCCGAAAGAGCATTCAGACCCATTTCTCTCATATATGTAATAAATTCAGGCTCAACAGACTCACTTAGCCATATACAACCCGGCCTGCATTCTTCAACTTCTCTTCTGGCTTTTTTCCAAAATTCAAGTGGAATAAGTGGTGCTACATCGCAGCGAAAACCATCCACAATTTCTGCCCACATCTTAAGGCTTTCAATCTGATATTCCCATAAATCCTTATTACTATAATCAAGGTCGATAATATCAGACCAGTCTCCCACATGATTACCAAAACTACCGTCTTCCTTATGATAAAACCATTCCGGATGTTCAGCTGCAAGAACAGAATCCGGAGAAGTATGATTATATACAACGTCTATTATGCATTTCATGCCACGTTTATGAATTTCGGAAACGACCTTTTTAAAGTCCTCCATAGTTCCATACTCCGGATTTATCTTCCGGTAATCACTTATAGCATAAGGTGAGCCTAAAGACCCTTTTCTACAATCTTTCCCTATAGGATGGATGGGAGCAAACCATATTATAGAAACCCCTAATTCTTTTATTCTGTCAAGTTCGGGAATCACTGCTTCAAACTTACCACTCTCACTAAAATTTCTGACAAAAATCTGATACATAACTTCATTTCGCATTGTTTTACTGGTATTTTGTGCCATGTGCTCTCCTTTCCGCTTGCTTTATTGGTTCTATTTATAATCCTGAGCCGGGAACTCCATGCCCATGAGTATGACTTCTTTTTCTGCCTTAAAACCAAATTTTTCATAAAATGCAGGCAAAACACCCTCACCGGCTGTAATCAGATTAACACCTACAATCCCTTGTTCTTTCAGGTCGGACAGACATTGTGAAAGCAGCTTTTTAGCGATGCCTCTTCGCTGATAAGAAGGATCAACGGCAAGGTCATTGATTTCAAAGGTGCGTCCATAATGAAACAGCATATATTTCTCCGTACCTGTTTATATTTTCAATTCTGATTTCCTGTTCCAATATCAGCCATACAAGACCGGAAATTTGACTTTTTTTCCAAAACAGAGAAAACCCGATATTAACGCGCCCGCAAGACACAATACACTGAAGACACATCCAACAATAAAAGTCGTAGTGATTTGTCCTCCTATAGGAAGTGTTATAAAAAGATTCAAAACAGCAAAATAACAGATACTCATGGCCGTATAAGCGACTGAATAACTGCCAAGAACAGGTGATTTTAATTCGGGATCGCAAATTCTAAGGAGAAGAGCTCCCGTAATAAATACACCACTTGTCATACCAAAAGTCGCAATCATCTGTTCAAACCAATATCCATTTAAACACTTTTTACATAACAAATATAACCATATGATTGTCGCTGTGAAACCCAATAAACTCATAACGATTATTGGTATAATGTATATAGCCACAGCCTTAACCGGTAATGAGGCAATAGCACCTGCTACCGCAAATTCCGTCAGATTCCCGGTTATATGACTTTTGACAGATTCATCAACCAGATGTTCCAGGTGTAAGCGGCACATGATCCACCATATTACTCCCATGCATATCAAAGCATATGCCCATACAGAGATGTCTTTGAACACTGGAATACCTATCATTGTAGCAATTTCATGGCAGAGATAGGCGCATCCGCACGCAGCAAATATCAATGACGTATGGAAAGCCAGCGCATCAATTGACGTGGAAAAAGTTGTCTCTCTGCCAATTATTTTTTGCCTGGATACATCTGCTTCAAAACCTCTTTTTAAAGCCTTTGGTATTGCAGCAGGTCTATCCAACATAACCGTCTGCCCTCTTCGTGCTGCCAGATTGATCATCAATATTCCAATCAGGACACCACCCATAATTCCTATAGTTGCCATGGTTGAAGCTACACCCTGAGATGTTTTCCAACAGGAAAGATTCATATCATTCAAACTACTGCCCAGAGTTCCCGCAGTCCCATGACCACCAACAAAGCCTACACCCAATTCTATGCCGAACTGATCGTAAAACTCATAGGATTTGTCAAACATCAAATGAACCGCAAATCCGACTGCAAACTGAAGCATTGCCGCTCCCAGTGAAATAAAAAAGAGCGGTATTGCATTCCTTATGAACTGTTTTTCAATGTTTGTATCCTCACTGTGCAAATGCAACCCCAGCGGCACACCGGCCACAATAGGTATAATCAGCACCCCGGGAAGCATGGAATAATAATCATACCACGTATCAGGTATTCCCAGTTTCCCACTTACTCCCAGTATCTGAGGACCTGTGATAAGAAGGATAAAACCTGCAATCACAGACGCAGGCATAAATGTTTTCTGAAAAAAGCTGAGTTTCGCTCGCAAAAATGTCCCTAGCAGAAGCGCACCTCCTAATAAAGACATGCTTTTAAGAAAATCTGTCATCATTATCGAAGTCATACTGTTCCCCCTATCGTGTTACACCCCATTATGAATCTTGCTAAAACTTGCCATATCAAATTTATTTCATCAATTTAATCAGCAACCTTGTTTTCTGAAGAATAAAATTCTTCTCCTGTATCTAAGCATATTGCTGCAAGTCTTCCACCCGGTAGATATGCTCCACAATCTATAGCTATATGATTCTTATTCCTATATATGTACCCTGGTCTTGGATTCCCTTCTATAGCCTGAGTAGGTGTATGACCTGTGATGACAAGCGTATCCTCAAAATATTGCACATTATAATCTGCCTTTGACCATACTAATTCTTGCAAAGAATAATCGTCCATATCTTTATCCGGAGAATAATTGCCCAGTCCCGCATGTACTAAGATATGATCTGTATCATTAACAGTGATTTCCTCATATATAAGAAAATCCTTTATAAAATCTATCACATCTTTTTGGCTTTCTACATTTAGTGCTCTGAATTCTTCTGTAGTTGTCTGGCTTCCATTGAACTGCCATGTCAGGAGATTATCCACTGTTTTCTCATCTAGTTCTTCTATGGACTCATCGGTGATCTCTTTCATGAGAAAGTCCAGGCATTCTAATGCCATCAGCTCATGATTACCTACAATGCATATCGCATTAGGCATTTCCATGAGTTTTTGCAACACTTTTATGGGATGCGGACCACGATCTAAGATATCTCCCAAAATATAGAGTGTATCTGTATCTTTAAGTTTTATCTTATTCAGCAATTCCATGAACATGTCATATTGTCCATGTATGTCTGATATGGCATATGTAGCTATGACTTTACCTCCTTTATAAAATCACATTTTTCAAACTGCAAAACCTATCTTTTTCATATATACAAAATATTACTATAACCTCTGGCATCATTTCCATATCATAAATGATCTTTTATTCTAGTATACACCTAAGTACATTAGGTACATTTTTTTTGCGCAAATTCTGCAGCATAATCATAAAGCACTTCTGGAATAAGTCTTTTTTTATACTTACTTTATTGTGGTAATGAAATGCTGACTGCAAAATAAAGATGCGTGAACTACTCCGACTTAATGCTTCACATTTGAAATTTGGGGTAGTTCACGTTTACAAAAACAGCACAAACAAACCAAGATACATTACAGCGCCTGCAATATTTCCTGCACCGGGAATATGAAACGGAGCCAGTACAAGATAGATTGGTAAAAGATTGAATACACATGCCCATGCAGGCAATGATGTCATTCCTGCTATCACCGGAATGAAGAATGTTACTGAAAATAGAACTATTCCTGTAAAACAACCTATCATCGTTACCAGGTTTTTTCCAAAAAACTCCTCAGTCAGCTTTCGTCCTTGCTCTGTATGGCCGCTTTTGATATAGATCCATTCAGCGGAGCCGCCTACCACGTGATAAGCCAAACCAAAAGTATAGATTAGTGCTGCGCCAACAATCATAAGATTCGCCCACAAGGGTGAATACTGTTCCATCCATATTCCAAGAGCAAGATATCCGAATAACTGCAGACACATAGAGAGTGTTCCCAGACCGATTGAGAGAATCGGAGCATTCTCAGGCATGGTTTTGAAAACTGCCGCCATTTTTTCATTATCCTTCAAATCAGAAACCTCAAATGTTCCGCTCGGTGTACAGAATAGCAATCTGTCGCAATACCAGTTCAGCACGTGACCTACCATCGCTATGATAAATAACCATATATGTTCCATTTACATTCCTCTTTCCAGCTTTCCAATTTTTTCATCCGGGCTCAAAGTTTCTTATAAAGCTTTGCGGATTTAACACTATTCATAGTACCACTTTTAGTTAGCTGTTGCTTACTTTTTTTTTAATAATATTGTACTTATTATTACTTTAATACAATTTCTTTGTCTGCAAGTTTTCGTTGACGGCCGATATCGGACAATAATAGAATCATATTATCAGGAAAGAAAGTATCATGAATTACAACACTCTTGATGAGGTTGCCAATATTACAGGCATCAACGCGCGTACATTGAAATATTATGTAGAAAGAAAAATAATCATATCTTCATTAAAAAAGGAAAATCCTTTAGCAGTCTCTCTTTTCGAAAGCATTATATTTTCAACAGGACATAAATTTGCTAGAAAATGTGCCTACACATAAAAAAACAGCACCGAATATTAGCTATCCGAGGCTGTTTTTACGCTAACCGACTTGCTTAATAGCCCAAGCAGGACTGATGCTCTTTTATGCGATTAAACTCTGATTTTCCTTACTATAGCTCACTTCTTTTTCTTTGAAGCAGGAAGCTCTTCATACATCGCCTCTAACAGACTATCCAAGCAGCATATCTGCAGCCTTTTCCAGTTCTCTTCTCTCTTGAGAATCATCATAACCGCTTTCCTTGTCATCAATCCCCTTTACCAGATCGATCAAAAACAGGCCGTCACGGTTGCAGTAGAAGAATATCCTTCTGACTCCCCTGATCTTAAACCGTGCTTCAGCGCCCCCTTCCGGATAGAGCTTCACCATCTGCATATCATTGGATGAAGCCGCCGCCACAAACGAAATATAATGCTCCTTTGTCATGCTGTGATCGATACGCACATAATATTCATCTTCAACACGCTCGATAAAGACCATGTGACGCTCATCTGTTGGTTCCGCCTCTAAAGGCATGAGCTGGATACCGTGACAATGGATAGCCGCCTCCCCCATACTGT
>JAILBM010000228.1 GCA_024680925.1 Butyrivibrio sp. | reverse complement strand
AGATGTTGATGTAAAAAAACTCTCTTATGAAAGAAGGCGAATGAATACCTTTACCTATGCCGAAGGGTATACAAAAACTTATTTCACCATGCCAATTATCAATAATAATCTGTCACATATTCCTGAACGTTTGCCTTTTGTGCCAATGGATAAGATAAATTTAAAAGAACGTTGCGAACAGATTCTTACAATGCAGGCAGTTGGACTATCTACCAGAATTAAACATATAAATTGCCAAAATGTGGTTCTTGGTTTATCGGGTGGACTGGATTCTACTCTGGCTCTTATTGTTGCAGTTCATGCCTTTGACAGGCTCTGTCTTGACAGGAAAGGAATTATAGCTATAACTATGCCCTGTTTTGGTACCACAAACAGAACCTATTCAAATGCTTGCACTTTAGCCCAAAACTTTGGTGTTACCTTAGAAGAAATTAATATAAAAGAAAGTGTCGTCAGCCATTTTAAGGATATAGGTCAAAATCCTGATAATAAGGATATTACCTATGAGAATTCCCAGGCAAGGGAAAGAACTCAGATTCTTATGGATAAAGCCAATATGTATAATGCCATAGTTATAGGAACCGGGGACTTATCAGAGCTTGCTCTTGGGTGGGCTACCTATAACGGGGATCATATGTCTATGTATGGAGTAAACTCTTCTATTCCCAAGACTCTCGTACGTTATCTTGTTGAATATGAAGCAGATATATCACCACAAAATCTAAAGATTACTTTAAAGGATATATTGGCAACTCCTGTTAGTCCTGAGCTTATTCCGCCGGATGAAAACGGAAATATCTCTCAGAAAACAGAGGACCTTGTAGGTCCGTACGAGCTTCATGACTATTTTCTTTACTATATGCTAAGATTTGGATTTAGCCCTTCTAAAATATACAGATTAGCTTGTCTTTCCTTTAAGGACTATTTTGAAAAAGAAGTGATTTTAAAATGGATGAAAACTTTCTACAAAAGATTTTTTGCGCAGCAGTTTAAGAGAAGCTGTCTTCCCGATTCTCCTAAAGTAGGTAGTGTAACCTTATCTCCAAGGGGCGATCTTAGAATGCCCAGTGATGCATCTGCAAATATATGGCTTAAAGAATTGGAAGAACTATAACAAGTAAAAAAATCCGGAGCTAAAAATTAACTCCGGATTTTTATATAAAAAGGAATAAAGAATTGGTTAAATAATATAGGAACTTACATGGATATACCTGAAGATCTGCTAAGTTCACTTGATGTTTTTTGAAATGTTATGTTTTCAGGTTTTTTTGAATTTGATTCAGGCTTAATCTTTTTTTCAAGATTTTCAAAATCTACAAGGTTTTTATTTTGTTTAGACCTTATAGTCTGCTGCTTTGATTTAGCTTTTTCGTAATCTTTTTTTACCTTTTCCAAGTTTTTTTTGGCATCGTCGGCATTTTCAAAATTTACTGAAAGCTTTTCAAGCTTTTGAATGGATTTATTAAGGTCCTCCATAGCCTTATCTGACATAACAAGCTTAGTCATAAAGCTGATAGTTGAATTAGTCTGCTCAAGCAACATTCTATACTTTTCTTTATTGGCATTATTTGCATTTTGTTTTACTAATTTTTTATTTGCAATATCGTTAGTCAGCTTGTTTTGCTTACGCTGGATCTTGTTTTTCATTGCTTCAAATTTGGTAATTAATTCAATGTCCTTCTGAACATCGGTTGTTTTGATCCAGTCTTGTTTCTTTTGTTCATAAGCATCAACTTTTCTTGTAAACCAGTTTTTAAAACCAAATCCTTTTGATATATTACCAATGAACTGAACAAAAGAATTAATCTGAGGTTCCGCTGCCTTGTTAGCGGTATCTATATTGGCTTTAGCCTTCAATATTTTATCTTCAATACCTGCAGGAGCAATATATTCATATTCTCCGTTAATATTTCTGCTAATGGAAATTTTGTTATCCAAAAATCCTCTAGCCAGATGTCCATTTATAATATTATAAATAAAATGACCCATGGCAGCATATTTGTTATCTTCTGTTATTGTACCTATTTTATAAAAATCAAGATAATTATCTTTTAAGGTTTCTCCATTATCACCAAAATCTTTTGCCGTTACATTAAATGACTTTAAGAAATCAGATACCTTCTTTGCAGTAAGTTCTTCGTTTGACTGCATTTCTAAAACATCTTTGAAAAGAGTTTCTATAATCTGCTTTTCATAGTCCGTCATTATATCCATTAAATACTTATCGTCAAAAGCACCATTAGATTTACAATCATATAATTGAAAACGATCCTGATAATATGATTCCGATTTATGCATCAGAAGCTCGTCACATAATTCATTAGAAACAGTATATTCTTTGGACATTTTATGTACCTCTAATCAATTTTTATCTTCGTTCTATATCTTTATACGAAAACAAAAAAATTAAAGTACAAATAATTTGTCCAATTGTATAAAAAATTTAATGAATTTTAATTATTACTGCTCGGATGTGGCATATAAGCATATAAGCTCATGGCCAGTGCATTTATAGGCATGGTCTGGAGCCAAACCTTTCCGGGACCTGTAACAACAGTATTAAAGAGCCCTTCTCCTCCCAAAAATACATTTGTAAAGCCTTTTACAGTTTCAATCTCCATTTTGCAGGTTTCTTCCATAGCTGCTACATAGCCGCTATCAATAACTATAGATTCTCCTGCTGCAAGTGTTTTTTCCTGAACAGCACCATCTATCTCAAGAAATACATGACCAGAACCTGAAAGCCTCTGCATAATAAATCCTTCTCCACCAAACAGTCCTGCTCCAACCTTATGGTGAAGATAAATATCAATATTTACATTTTCTGAAGAAGCAAGAAAAGATGATTTCTGAGCTATTATTGGACAATTGCTGACATCATAGGCAACGATATCACCCGGGGAATGTTTTGCAAGAGTAAGTTCTCCGGGCTCCTGTGCGGTGTAATGATTTAATGCAATAGACTCTCCTACCAGTGCCTTTTTAAATAATCCTCCAATACCGCCAACTTTAGTTTCCATTTTTATTCCGCGAGACACCCAGGCCATAGCTCCGCTTTGACATTTAATACTGTCTCCCTGATTCATTTGAAGTGTAACAACTGTAAATGGCTGATGCATTATCTGATACTGCATAAAAACCCCTCCTTAAAATGTTTTTTCATTACTAATTAATTATATAATCGGGTGATTAATTGTCAATTATACGTATATCATATTGCTAAAATTGAATATGGAAAGCTTCTGTCTTTTGAATACAGAAATGAAACAGATGCAGAAGCTACTG
>JAILBM010000216.1 GCA_024680925.1 Butyrivibrio sp. | reverse complement strand
AACTGTCTGTGTCAGGTCAAATACCTTTGCTCCGCTAATATCTACTACTACCTTATTTCCCTGATCATCGTAGGTATGCTTAGCTGCAAATTCCCAATATACTGTAGAAAATCCAACAGGACTTTCAAGAGTAGTGTCTATAGCCATGTGGTTTACATGATCGGTTGTAACAAACTGAGTTCCTTCAAAAGAAACCAGTACATTACCCCATACATCTTCGTAATAATCTATTTTTCCCAGTTCACCAAGCTTATCCAATAAAAGATTTCTTTCATCTCTAAGGTCATTGGCATGTTCCTGATTTCCGGATTCTATTTCAACTATATCTTCATTAAGCTCTCTTATTCTGTCTCCATAATCATTTATCTGATTGACAATTTCAGTTACCTGCTGGTCCATATTTTCCTGATAATCTACAAATCCCTGATATACACTCTTGGCTCTTGTGATAAATTCATTAGCTCTTGTTACGAATGTATTCTGATTTGTTGCATTTGTGGGATCCTTTGACATCTCCTGAACAGATACCCAGAGATTATTAAGCGAATCCGCAAACTCTGTTCCGTTAAGCTCTTGAAGCTGATCTTCTATTTCCTCCAGAGTCTTAACCGATACATCATAAAAAGCATTTCTGCCTGCTTCCAATCTGTACTGCTGATCAAGGAAGTGGCTTCTTACCTGTTTACAATTATTGTAGGTAACACCTCGGCCAATCTGTTTCCAGGCCACAATGTTATAGTTTTTGGACAAAGTCTGATATGAGCAGTCACCTTGAGATACCTGCTGCCTGGTAAAGCCTTCTGTATTTATATTTGATAAATTATGTGCTGTAGTATTAAGAGCATTCTGGGAAGTAACCAGTCCCGAAGCTCCCGTATACAGATTACTCATTAACATATATTTGTCCTCCGCTCACAGATTATCGTCATAATACTGTGAGTTTTTTTCCTAAAAAAGGGCGCAAAAATAGCAGGTAATACCTGGTTCGCCGCCGATATGGCGGGAGGTTGTGAGCTACTCATTACTGCTTAGCATCAAACCTGCCCGACATCATACCAATGACATCACCCGATGTACCTGCTGTCTTTGTATAATTTGCTGTTTCTGGAGCTCTTTTTGCAGCCTGCAGGATGTTCATTTCAAACTCGACCATTTCAAGTGAACTGTTTATCAGTTCCTGATTTCTGGCATTTACCCTTACCACACTATCAGCCATAAGTCTAAGCTTGTCTCTGGCCTGTGATAAGTTTTTCTGCTCTACCGGCTTCTTGGCCAGTATCTGAATCAGATCGGTCAGTTTCAAAGTGTTAACATCCCTGTTAAGAACGTCTGCTATTGTCTTCATTGCCTCTTCTCTCTTCTTATCAAGAAGTACAATATTAGCAACGACGCCTTGCTCCTCATCCGTGATTTCTGCAAGTTTCTCAAGATCACCTGTTACAAGTACAGGTGTCTTTCTGCTAGATAACTCCAGCAAATTTTGGTATTGGTCACATTCCTCATTTAAGATCATAACCAAATCGTCCATTAAACTTGCCATTGGAATCATCCTCCTTATTCAGTTTTCATTTGCAGAAAATCCTACTAATTTAGAGCCATTCCTTAAGGGAATATTCTCTCAAAGTCACCTAAGTGACATATATTTATTAAGCAAGACTTTCGCTGAGTTTTGCCAGTAATTTATCAGCAAAATCCTCTCCGCTTACATTATAAGTACCATTATTAATCGCAGCTTTTAACGGCTCTGTTACATCCTCCCTGATGTCCGGAGACGTATTAACAGCCTGTTTAGCAGTCTGAATATCTTTTCCAATAGAAGATATCTGTACCTTATCTGATACAGCACCAGACTTCTGCGTCTTTGCGGTCTTATTAACTTTGCTGTTAGAGTAAATCTGCTGAACCTGACTGTATGCATCTATACGCATAACTAATTCCTCCTTCCTTGGAGTATATTTTTATTTTCTTACTCTTTTTATCGGATATAGCCGTCTTTTCTTTATAGTCCCTTTAAAAAAAATTCTAAAAATAATATTAAATCTTTCCCCGCCTTAATATTATTATCTCCCCAGTTGCAGGACTATATTTTGTTGTATCCGGAGTAAAAACCCCAAGGTCTTGTACATTTACTTTGTTCCGCTATATATATCGGCAGGTACATTATAATACTTTATAGTTTTTTTAGATTTTTTTTATTTTTTTCAAATTATTTTTTTCCCGATGAATATTTATATCCTTTTATGTTATCACTTCAATTTATCCTGGCTTTCTTGCCAATACGTTGGCTTTAATTTCATTTTTCTAGGATAAAATTTCTTATTTCCCATATCTTATCCTACTTTTTCTCTTATTGCGTTATCTTATACTTCCTTTTTCTAGGATAATTTCTCTTATTTCCCATGTCTTATCCTACTTTTTCTCTTATTGCTTTATCTTATACTTCATTTTTCTAGGATAATTTTTCTTATTTCCCATGTCTTATCCTACTGTAGATCCAAGTCATAACATCTTTATGTATTATTTCATGAAAAATGGTAGGCCAAAGGGAATTGTTTTAATTCCCGGCCTACCACTAGAATAAGCCTAAACCAAAACGCTTCCCAGAAAGCCTACCTTATTACTCAATTTTCTAAAAATAGCCAAAGTCAAATTACTCCATAGCCTTACCAAGAGC
>JAILBM010000176.1 GCA_024680925.1 Butyrivibrio sp. | reverse complement strand
AGGATATGCCCAAAGAAATATTGGACAATAACGGTATTTCTGAAAAAATTTTGCGACTTTCAGTTGGGATAGAAAATATAAGTGATTTAATAAGAGATTTGGAAAGTGCCTTTGGAACTGATAAACAAAAAGAATCTGACTGAAGGAGAATATAAATGTCTGAAAGAAACCTTGATTTTGATACTGTAATAAACAGAAAAAATACCGGAAGTCTTAAGCATGATTATGCAAGGCAACGTGGGAAACGTGAGAATTTATTGCCATTATGGGTTGCCGATATGGATTTTAAGACTTCTTCATATATAGTTGATGCTGTGCAGAAGAGAGTGGAACATGGTATTTATGGTTATAGTGAGCCTTTAGAAGGATACTTCGATGCTTTTCATGATTGGATATCAGACAAGTTTAAGGCGGATATAGATAAAAAATCAATTGTCCTTGCGCCAACAGTTGTTTTCGCAATGGCGGTGGCAGTAAATGCATTTTCCAAAGAAGGAGAGTCGGTTATTATACAAAGCCCTGTATATCCTGAGTTTAGAGACATTATCGAAGATAATGGAAGAAAAGTAATTGTAAATTCTCTTTTGATAGATGATGAATTCAGGTATCAGATTGATTTCGAGGATTTTGAGCAAAAAATTATAGAAAATCAGGTTAAAGTATATCTTTTATGCAATCCACATAATCCGGGAGGCAGATCTTGGCAAAGAGATGAATTAAAGAAGCTTGGGGATATATGTAATCGACATGGTGTGGTGGTGGTAAGTGATGAAATTCATGCAGATATTTATTTCAGAGGGCATCATACTATGTATTCCGCAATGGGAGAAGAATATAAGTCAAATTCGATTATATGCACTGCACCTACTAAGGTTTTTAATATGCCGGGCTTTCAGATATCCAATATCATAATTGATAATCCTGTTCTTAGACTAGATTTTAAAAATGCTTTCAAAAAGACAGGTTATAGTCAACTCAATGCGATAGGAATAGTTGCTGCAGAAACTGCCTATAGATATGGGGAAAAATGGCATAAGGAAAGTCTTGCATATATAAAAGCAAATATAGAGTATGCTACGGCTTTTATAGAAAGATATATTCCTGCACTGCGGGTTATGAAAATGGATGCAACATATCTTATGTGGGTTAATTTCAACGGTCTTGGTATTTCTAATGATGAACAGAGACATTTGATTGAAGACAAAGCAGGCTTATGGCTAAATGAAGGTAAATCTTTTGGCCCTGAAGGAGAAGGGTTTTGGAGATTTAATCTGGCTTGTCCGCGAAGCATTCTTGAAAAGGCTCTGGAACAGCTTAAAGAAGCTGTAAATAATAAATGAATTCCTTCGAAAAAAAGATATAAGTATTAACAATAACAGGTTCTAAATAATTCATATAAAGTAACATGTTGACAAAAAGCCTATAAAAGAGTATTTATATTAATCATACAAATCCTATATAAATACTATGAAATAAAAGAGGAGGTTTTTATGATCAGGTTCAAGAATGTAAGCAAAGTTTTTTTACAAAAGAAAAACACTGTAAATGCTCTTCAAAATATAAATTTGGAGATCGAGACAGGAGATATATTTGGAATCATTGGTTTTTCCGGAGCCGGTAAAAGTACACTACTTCGTACTATCAATGCTCTTGAAAAACCGACATCAGGCAAAGTCATAGTAGATGGTGATGAAATATATAATTTAAGTGCCAAAAAGCTTAGAGAAAAGCGAAAGAATATTGGAATGATTTTTCAGCAGTTTAATCTCTTAGAGACCAGGACAGTATGGGAAAACATAGCACTACCTTTAAAGCTTAACCATACACCCAAAAAAATAATAGAAGAAAAGGTAGAAAAGATTCTTAGGTTTGTAGAACTTGAGGACAAAAAAGATGTTTATCCGGGAAAGCTTTCCGGAGGTCAAAAACAAAGAGTAGGTATAGCAAGGGCTCTTGCTACTGAGCCAAGTATACTTTTAAGCGATGAGGCTACAAGCGCTCTTGATCCAAAGACTACAGATTCAATACTTGCTCTTTTAAAAAAGATAAATAAAGAGTTGAATATCACGATAGTGATAGTTACACATGAGATGAACGTTATATCCGGAATATGCAATCATGTGGCAGTAATGGAAAACGGTCAGATAGTTGAAAGGGGTGATGTAATTGATGTATTCAGTGAACCGCAGGCAGATATTACAAAGAATTTCGTTAAGACAGTTATCCAGGATGAAGTTCCTGAAAAGCTTATGCAAGGTATATATGAGGATACAAGAAATTATGAGCTGCTTAGACTTAAATTCCTCAGTTCTGATAGTACAGAGTCAGTATTGGCTCAGGTAAATAAGAAGTTTGATATAGAAACCAATATCTTATTTGCAAACATCAGCGAAATACAAGAGCAGATACTCGGCATACATATAGTTCAGATCCTTGGTTCAAATTCGGAAATATCAAAGGCTAAAAAATATTTTTTGGAACATGGAGTTACCTACAGGGAGCTTGAATATCACAAAAAAAAATTGAAGGAGGTGGTTTAAATGGCACAAATAGAAGAATTTTTGGGCATACCTATAGATAAAATATTAACTTCGGTGCAGGAGACAGTTTATATGGTTAGTATTTCATTGTTTATAGGTTCTCTGCTTGCGTTTGTTACAGGAATAATCCTTGTTTTTACCAAGAAGGGCGGTCTGTATGAGAATAAGATAATTTATTCAGTGATAAATGTGGTAATAAACGTTATTAGGAGTACCCCTTTTGTAGTTCTTCTTATAGCAGTAATGCCGCTTACTAAGCTGATAATAGGAACAAGGATCGGGCCTACGGCAGCAATAGTTCCATTAACTATTTATATAGTTCCGTTTTTATCTAGGCTTATAGAAAATTCACTACTGGATACGGGAAAAGGAATATATGAAGCGGCCAAGTCCATGGGTGCAACACCTTTACAGCTTATATTTTATTTTATACTTCCTGAAGCTAAAGGTTCTTTGATTTTAAGTGTTACTACAGGAATAGTGGGACTTATAGGATCAAGTGCCATGGCAGGATATATAGGAGGCGGGGGAATAGGAAGTCTTGTTCTTAATTATGGTTATAACAGATTTAATTTTGAACTTATGTATAGCCTTGTAATCTTTTTGATAATTGTAACACAGATAATTCAGAGTATTGGAAATAATCTTTCAGTAAAAGCCAGAAAGGGCTGAGTCAATAAACATTACATACGCACAAAAGTGCTTTAAATAATTACAAATGGAGGAGAAAAATGAAAAATTTAATTAACCACACATCTAAAATTACAAAGAAAATTACAGCAGTATCACTTGTTGCAGCTTTGTCTGCTCTTTCATTGACAGGCTGCGCGTCAGGCAGTACCGTAAGTGCAAGCTTAACATCATCAGACAAAAAAGAAATAGTATATGCCAAAGGTGTTGGACCATATACAGAGCTTTTTGAAGAAGCGGTAATTCCTATTCTTGAAAAACAGGGCTATACCTTTGTGGTAACAGAACTGGATCTTAATCAGGCAGATGCAGCTATAACAGCAGGTGATGCAGATGTATCTGTTGAGCAGCATAAGGCTTTTATGAAGGCTTATAATGAGCAGTCAGGAGGTAACCTTGTTGCTTTATCACCGGTTCCCACTGTTCCGGCTTCGGTTTTTTCTGAAAACCATGAATCCTTGGAGGAAATAGGAGTTGGACAGGTTATAGCTATTCCTCAGGATGCAGGCAATCAGGCAAGAGCCTTTGTAATGCTTCAGGATCTTGGATGGATCACTTTAAAAGAAGGTACAGACTTTGCCACAGCTTCAGCAGAAGATGTGGAGAATAATCCTTATAATCTTGA
>JAILBM010000155.1 GCA_024680925.1 Butyrivibrio sp. | reverse complement strand
AAGCATCAATGAAAATGATGATATTCAGATGTACATTTCTGATGGTAATAACTTCTGGCTTGACCACTGCTCATGGACAGGTCATGATATGACTTCAGATACATCCACACATGAAAATGACACAGATAAGTTCCTCTATGTTGGACTTCAGGCTAACTATGTATCAGTAACAGGCTGCTATTTCGGCGGACATAAGTACGGTCTTATCCTTGGATATCCTTCAGAAGATGGAGCCGCTACTTACGATGGTTATCCTTGCATGACTATCTGCAATTGCTACTTTAAGAACACTCTTACAAGAGCACCCGGACTTATGAGATATGGTTATTTCCACTGCTACAACAACTATATCTATAACTTTAACCTTGGCTACACACCTTACACAGACTGCAATATTTATTCAGAAAACAACTACTTTGATGCAGGCGACTATAAGGGATCTGTAGTTAATGATATGGGTATTGGAAACTTTACAGATAGTGGTTCTGTTCTTTCTTCAGACATCTCAAGCATAAGCCTTAGTGCTTGCACCTGGAGACCATCATCCAACTACAGCTATTCAACACGTACAGCATCATCTGCAAAATCATGGGCTGTAAGCTATGCAGGAGTTCAGAGTTCATCAATAACATATGCTATCGACTAATCAACGTTTGACCCCAACTAAATAAAAAAATGACTAAAGGATCAGGATTCCTAAAAAGTATCCTGATCCTTTTTAGTTATTTATTATATTATTCATTAAAAAATTATTATTCATATTGCAATTATATTTTGACAAAATATGCTAAACAAAATAGTATTAATTTATGAATCGGATTAAATCTTATTTAAAACCTAATTACATATTTACTTCCCTTTTCATAGCATTTATTGGTATTCTTATGCTTTTTATTAATGTGTATGAAGAACAAAAAAGAGAGCTTGAATCGGATTATTCTACAGAATGGTCTCTAAATGGGAATTTAATAGATTTGGATTCATATTCATCAAATAAAAATATAGATTCTATTTCCAAAAGGCTTCCGGAAAAAATACATTATAACGATTGTTTATGCTTTGCAAGTTTAAATTCCTTTTTTGATGTTTATATAGATGAAGAACTTGTATATAGCTATATACAGCCTGAAAATTATACAGGAAATGGCTATGGAACGGCTTATCATTCAATAAATCTATCGCCGGACCAGGCACAAAAAACCATTAAATTTGAAGTTTACAGTGCATTTTCATCAGGAACCGGTGGCCGATTAAGAATGATATCCATTGGAAATTCAAGGAATTATTTTGCCCGGCTTGCAAGGGGACAGATTCTACCATTTATAATATCCACCAGTATCGTCATTATCGGAATAATACTTCTAATTTTTTGTTTTATCACCACAACAAAGCTCATACATAAAGTTAATACCCTGGCATTAGCACTGGCAGCTATTGTTATTGGTACATTATTAGCACTTGATACAGGCTTTTTGAGACTTACTACGGATTCCATAATTTTTTCCAGAAATCTTTATTATATCTGCATGCATTTAGATATAATATTTCTCTTCTTATTTCTTTATTCCATAACCAAAGAACGCAACAAAATATACCTGATTTTTACATGCTCCAGTACAATTATGTATTTTTTATATGTACTCATCTCCCGCTTTATTTTCAATATTGATATGGCTTCCAAAAGATCATTGCATTTATATTTTGCATATTTATTCCTAAATATTATCAATATTAACATTATGCTTATCAAAGATAGAAAATACCGTAATATAAAAAAAATTGAGCGTGATATGGGATTATTCTATATTGGTAATTATTCTCTAGTTATATCTTTTTTAATTGACTCTGTAATATATTTATCAGGTATCAGAAAGGTGTCAGGATATGTTACTTTTTCCCGAGTAGGTTTTTATGCATTCTTTCTATGCATGGCCGCCGAAGTTGCACGATTATGGGCTCATGAATATAATTCCTTATGGAAATATGGTTATGTTGATGAACTTACAGTTTTAGGTAACAGACGAGCTCTGATCAAATTCGAAAAGAAAAATAAAGATATTTATCCTTTCGGTTATGCCATGTGCGATATTAATTCCTTAAAAAATATAAATGATACCTATGGACATGATAAAGGTGATGAACTTATAAAAGGAGTTGCTCAAAAATTGTCAGAAGTATTCGGTCACCATAATGTGTTCAGAGTAGGCGGCGATGAATTTATTATCTATTCCTTTAACACGACCATAGATGAGTTTAATGTAAAAATAGAAAAGGCTAAATCTCTTTTGTCCGAAAAGGAAATGTCTGCTTCTATCGGAGGAGTATATGTTAATGACTCCTCCTGTGATATAGATCAGTACAAAAAATCTGCAGAAGAAATTATGTATGATGAAAAAAGCAAATATTATATTGCCAACAATATAGATCGAAGAAGGTAACCGTTACTTCACAAGTTCTTTAATAGTTTCCCAGTTCACACATCTTGTATAATTAGAACCCGGAAGCTCGAATTCATGATTCCATGGGCGGTCAAAAACCATTACCTTTAATTCCGGAAGATGATCAAAAAACTTAAATGCCAGTGGCGAATCCTCTATGGCATAGTCAAAATGCATTTTATAATAATCCTCAAGCTCAAGGCTAAATTCACTGTTTTTAATAAAGCTGTCTCTACCATATTTATTAAAACAGTACAGCTTTACACGCTCAAGTCCATGTCTGTCGAGCCACAATCTGGAAGCTTCATAGGCACTGTAAGGGCGCCCTGTTATTATATATACATTGTATCCCATATCAATCCAACTGTTAATTGTCTCAGATGCTCCCGGTGTTTCCTTATATTTCAATAAAACTTCCGGTCTGTGCCCCTCGAACATCATCTGTTCATACTGCTCTTTTGTCAGGGAAAAAGTTTTCTGCAGGTCAAAAAACTTTATGTTCTCATAGGGAACGTCTTTGTTAAAAAGCTCTGACACAAGAGATGAAAAATTACGGGCCGTTTCACATAAACAATCATCAAAATCTATATAAATATTCATCAAATACACTCCTGCTTATAATACTTTATCTATGATTATTTCCATCACAAACTATTACAGTATACCCGATTATCTTCTTTGAGGCTACTTTTTTAGCCATATAAATACCGACCTCCAATCGTTAGATTTTGGGCCTAACTTTTTGGAGGTCGGTACATTACATGTAGCACAGCTTCAAATGGCCTATTTGCATGACTTTTGGAGCAAAGCGACAAAAAGTCGTGATATTATTTTACTACTACTGTAAGCTTCATAGTCGCATTCTTGGCATTGGCTGCCTGTCCTACATACGGTATTTCAAAGGTAATTGTATATTTTGCACCTGAAACCATGTATGAAGAGTAATCGCTATTTGCAGCAATTTTAACTGTTCCTGTACTTGCATCATAAGATGAAATACTGA
>JAILBM010000241.1 GCA_024680925.1 Butyrivibrio sp. | reverse complement strand
TTTGCCAGAAGGCCCAGCTCTGCATTTATAACCTCCGATGAGGTATCTGATAGATAATTATAGGTAATAAGGTGATTGGCCAGGATCTTCATCTGTGTAGAGACTTCACTTTTCCTGACATCGACTGCACGGGTTTCATAGTTATTTAAAATAGTGACTCTCATGATCTCACAGGAAATAAGTCCACTAAGAAAAACAACTATGAAAATACGTGCTCTTAGACTGTTAAAAAAATCAATTATTTTATGTTGGCCCATTATGTCAAATAAGCCATGCCTGACTTCGCTCATAAACCAATACCTGACTTATACTTGAAAATAATAACCTGATCCCCACTTAGTCTTTACATACCTTGGCTCACTTGGATTAGTTTCAAGCTTTTCCCTAAGTCTTCTTACATGAACATCAACGGTTCTCTCATCTCCCGGATATTCATCACCCCAAATTGTTTTAAGAAGCTCTTCTCTTGCATATATCTTGCCCGGAGTAGAAACAAGAAGTTCAAGTACCTCATACTCACGGCTGGTAAGATTTATCTCTCTGTCCTTAACATATACTCTTCTGTATTCCTCATTAAGCTGAAGATCGCCATAGGTTATTACAGTAGGTGTAGCCTCTGTCTTGTTTATACGACGCATGATAGCTTTAATTCTGGCTTTTACTTCAAGTATATTAAAAGGCTTGGTCATGTAATCATCCGCACCATATTCAAGACCAAGTATCTTATCCATATCATCACCCTTGGCAGTAAGCATTATGATAGGAACACTGGAAAACTCTCTTATCTGCTGACATACTTCAAAACCTGTAAGCTTTGGAAGCATGACATCAAGAAGTATTATGTCATAATTGTTCTTCCTTGCAAGTTCAACAGCTTCCTCACCGTCATAAGCTGTATCAACTTCCATATTGTCCTGCTCAAGACTATATTTAAGACCTTTTACGATAACTTTTTCATCATCTACTACTAGTGCTCTTTGGGCCATTTCATATCCTCATTAAACTGTGATCATATCTCTGATCCGGGAAAAAAGTTTATCTTTAATCCCACTAACCTTCATTATATCCTCTATTACATTAAAAGAGCCGTTCTGCTCTCTGTAATCAATTATTTTCCGTGCATAACCTTTGCCAATACCGGGAAGCTGACAGAGCTTATCTTCATCTGCCAGATTGATATTTATCTTGCCGCCGGAAGTATCACTTTCTGACAAAGCATTTATCTCAGGAGAAATCCCCTGAGACATAACCTCAAAGCTATCTCCTGCCACGGCACTGTCTGTTTCATACTTATATGGAATCCTGATCTTAAGTCCGTCGGCAATCTCCGCCGCCTGATTGACATAGGTAGTATCAGCATCCACATCAAATCCGCCTGCTGCATTTACAGCATCTATTACCCGGGAGCCTTTACATAGTTCATATACTCCCTCATTCACAACTGCACCACATACGTGAACATATATTGTCATATCTTCCGGCTTAGAACTTTCAGAAGAACCGCTTAAAGTGATATCTTCACCAAAGCTCTCTGAGGAAGCTGCATTTACAGCTTCAGATATCTCGGCAGTTGTTTCCTCCACCGGATCAAGTATAATCTCATCTGATTTTTTTGTGCATCCTGTAAGCATTGTAAAAGCTATGAAACACAAGGCAATGCTTGCAATCTTGCGTGATATATCGAATAATTTTGTATATTTTTGCATAGATTCCTCCGAAGAGGATCCCGCCATGCCTTTTTATTTTATACGATTTTTCATCCTCTCGCAAGGGATTTGTAACAATTTTGTAACATTAATCAGGATTTATACTTTGTGGTGTTATATCTATAGCCTCCGGATCAGGTAAAGTTTCTTCCGTATACTGTTCACCCTTTATCTGAGTCATTACCTTTTCAGAAACCTCTTTTAAAGTCGAATTGGCATCCTCGCCATCCCAGATCTTGGTAAAGGCAATCTCCATCTGAATCCAGAAATCACTGGTATTGATCATCTTAGGCAGAGGAACGGAAGTCGCATATACCTCCAGAAATGTATCAAGATTGGTATTCTCATGAACCACATTATATCTGGCAGCAACCTTACCGGATTTTGAATACAGATCATCAGTATAATCACTGCTTAAATATCTGGCAAACTGATTGGCCTCTACATAGTGCTCGGAAAATCCGTTTATTACAAGGCAGTTGGTTACAGACATTGTCCTTGTCCTGTAATCCTCAGTAAGACTTGGCATCTTGGCTACCCCAAATTCATATTGTGTAAGCCCCTCTTCCTGCGCCTTTTTTATAGTAGTAAGAGCATCTGTTGTGGCAACCGTAAATACAATCTTGCCATTTATAAAATCATCGATAACACCGTCATAGGTTACGTTCTCGGAATCTATAGCAAAGAACTGATTCATCTGCTGATAGATTTTCATACAGGTTATGGCATCCGAATTATAGATATTTATCTGACTGTTATCGTCACCGGCTGCGCCACCTATATTTATATATCCTCCGGCAAAAAAGTAATTGTAAAAAATATCATTTACATCCCATTTAAAAACGGCTTCTACAGCTTCCGGTGCGTTATAGGCATCCGCAAAAACAAGAATATCAGTAAGCTTTGCAGGAAGCATACTCTTTACCCTTGCGTCTATCTCTGCCTGAGTAATCTCACTTTCCTCTGTAGAAACTTCTTCAACAGCCTCAGAGGATGCAGTATCTGCCGCATCGGCGCTTTCCTCCATGGCATCTGCCGCAGCCTGAGCCTCTTCCCCTGCTGCTGCATCTATTTCCGCCTGAATCCTTGTCCTGGCTTCATCCTCCAAGTAGGTCTTATTGTATAAAAGAGTACTGGTCTCAAAATATAACGGATATCCAATGATCTTACCGTTATAAGTAACGGCATTAATGGCAGCCGTCGGATAATCCTCGTCATTTATAATAAGCTCACCATTTTCAATACCTGCAGCAAGTCCTGAAAGATATGCTTTTTCAAGGGAATCATTAGTTATAATATAAAGATCCGGATAATTCTCCTCAGAAAGAGAAGCTTTATTTATAGCTTCAAGATACTCAAGTCCGGAAACAAGTGTAGGCTCAATTCTCACATTTTTGCTGCTTTCATTATAAGCAACAGCCTTACTATTAATATAATCAGTAAGGGCACTGTCTGTATACCATATGCGAACCGTGGTCTTGGAGCCTGCAAAAATAGACTCCTTTTTAAGACTACTCTGTCCCGAAAAGGCGTAGTAAACACATAATCCAAACACAAATGCTATCATCAGCACTGATATTATCTTAAATCTCAATTTCATTAAAAAACTCCCTGATTTGTTCCCGATAAACAATTAATCATTCACAAATAATATAACTCAAAAAATGGATAGCTGTCATATTTTTTAAGACAGCTATCCACTATTTTAACATAGTCGGTAATAAATAAAAGGTAAAATTGAATAATATCAGTTTTATGCTTCCTGAAGGCAGGCATCAAGAATCTCTATCATGTCATCTACATTTTCTTTTGTGATAACAAGAGATGGTACAAATCTTATGATATTTGCACCTGCGTTTATGAGAATAAGTCCCTTTTCCAGAGCTTTATTGATATATTCTCCCACAGCTTTGTTAAATACCAGTCCCTGCATAAGGCCTGAGCCTCTTCTGGTTTCGATAAAATCATATTTGGCTGCAAGCTCATTCAGCTTCTCTTCAAGGTAAGGCGCTACAGTATTTACATTTTCAAGAATGTGCTCTTTTTCATAAAGATCAAGGACCTTACTGATAGCAGCGCATGCCAGTGGATTTCCACCATAGGTTGTTCCGTGGTCTCCTGCTGCCAGTGAATTCTGACCAACCTTCTCAGTCATCATGAAGGCTCCTACAGGAACTCCGCAGCCAAGAGCCTTGGCTGTAGTCATGATATCAGGCTTAACACCGTATTTCTGCCATGCATACATGTAACCTGTTCTTCCCATACCGCACTGTATCTCATCGAGAATAAGAAGAATATCCTTTTCATCGCAAATAGCCCTGATTCCCTCAAGGAACTCCTTGGTTGCAGGATAGATTCCGCCTTCACCCTGAACAGTTTCAAGAATAATGGCACAGGTTTTGTCTGTTATATTAGCTTTAACACTTTCAAGATCATTCATATCAGCAAACTTAATATTGCCGATCATCGGCTCAAAGGCCTCACGATATTTTGGATTACCTGTAACAGATAAAGCGCCGAAGGTTCTTCCGTGGAAGGAATGATTCATGGCAATTATTTCGTGATCGTTTCGACCATCCTTAAGAAAAGCATATTTCCTGGCTGCCTTAAGGGCACCTTCAATTGCTTCTGCTCCTGAATTGGTAAAAAATACTCTGTCCATGCCGGATACTTTCTTGAGCTTCTTCGCAGCTTCAATGGCAGGAACATTATAATAGTAGTTAGAGGTATGAATAACCTTGTCTATCTGAGCTTTCAAGGCATCGTTGTATTCTTTATTGTTATAGCCAAGGGCAAATACAGCAATACCTGACACAAAATCGAGATATTTTTTGCCGTTTATGTCATAAAGATAAACACCGTCACCCTTATCAAGTACTACCTGATAACGATTATAAGTATGGAGCAGATCCTTTTCCGCTTCATCAATATATTCCTTCATAATGTCTGACATATGTATACCTCCTTTTATTTAAGACTGTTTATTTAAACCGCTTATTACTGCTGTGCACTGATTTCATCGGAGTCATCAATAAATACTGTTCCGATACCTTTATTGGTAAATATCTCAAGAAGAAGACAATGCGGAATACGTCCATCAAGGATATGCACACGATTAACTCCTTCTTTTACAGCAGATGTACAGTTGCCAAGTTTTGGAAGCATTCCGCCTCCTATTGTTCCTGAATTTATAAGAGCATCAGCTTCTGAGCAGGTAAGTCTTGAAATAAATGAGCTCTTATCATTGATATCTCTGTAAACACCTTCAATATCTGTAAGGAAAACAAGCTTGTCTGCATGTACTGCCTTGGCGATGGCGCAGGCTGCATCATCTGCATTGATATTAAAGGTATCAAAATTATCATCAAGACCTGTAGGTGCAATTATAGGAAGATAATCATCCTCAAGAAGATCATACAGGATCTTGGGATTAACCTTATCCACATCTCCCACGAAACCAATATCCTGACCGCCGGATAACTTTTTCTGAACATGCAAAAGACCTGAATCCTTACCGCTTATACCGATTGCCTTAACTCCCAGTTCCTGAACCATGGTTACAAGCTGCTTGTTTACACGGCTAAGAACCATTTCAGCAATTTCCATAGTCTCACTGTCTGTTACCCTGAGTCCATTTACAAACTGAGCCTCTTTACCCACCTTGGAAACCCAACTGCTGATAGCTTTTCCACCACCATGAACTATGATAGGTTTAAAACCAACCAGTTTAAGAAGTGTAACGTCCTTAATTACGTTTCTCTGAAGCTCTTCGTTACTCATGGCGCTTCCGCCGTATTTTACAACGATTATCTTACGGTTAAATTTCTGAATATATGGAAGTGCTTCAACCAGCACCTCTGCCTTTTTTAATACTTCCTGCATGCTCTCATCCATTTTGCAGTACTCCTTTTACCCCTTAGTTTTGCTTTATATTTCCATATCCTTTTAAGGATATAATTATGATCTGTAATCTGCATTGATCTTTACATAATCATATGTAAGATCGCAGCCCCAGGCTGTAGCTTCCTGATCTCCGGCCTGCATATCAACATAGGCTGTAACACACTTTTGTGAAAGAATCTTTGTAGCTTCTTCCTCGTCAAACTCCATTGGTGTGCCTTCCTTGTATACATTTACACTTCCTGCTTCACTTACAAGATTAAGAATTACCTTATCGGGATCAAACTCTACTCCGCTGTATCCAAGAGCACAGAGAATTCGTCCAAAGTTGGCATCATGACCGTAAATAGCTGCTTTTGTAAGACTTGAACAGATAACTGATTTTGCAAGAACCCTTGCGTTTTCCTTTGTATCTGCATTAACTACGTGACATTCAAAAAGTGCTGTGGCACCTTCACCGTCTGCAGCATGCTTTTTGGCCATTTCGGTACATAAGGTATTAAGTGCTTCATAAAACTTATTATAATCTTCACCTTCAGATGTAATAGCTGTGTTACCTGCCATTCCGTTGGCAAGAATCATAAGTGAATCATTCGTAGACATATCCCCATCTACAGATATCATGTTGTAGGTATCCACAACAACTTCGCTTAAAGCCTTCTGAAGCATCTCATGGGAGATAGCCACATCACTGGTAACAAAGCAAAGCATTGTGCACATATTAGGGTGGATCATTCCTGAGCCCTTAGCCATGGCACCCATATGACATACCTTACCGTCAATTTCAAATTCAAGAGCTATTTCCTTGGAATAGGTATCTGTTGTCATAATGGCTTCAGCTGCCTGTGTTCCTGCCTCAACTGTATCTGAAAGCATTCCTGAAAGAGCTTCTACACCTTTCTCCACTCTGTCCATAGGCATCTGCATACCAATAACTCCTGTGGAACCGATAAGAACCGTATCAGAAGGAATGTTAAAAATCTTTCCTACAGCATCGGCTGTCTTCTGGCAAACCTCAGCTCCCTGTGTTCCGGTGCAGGCATTGGCAATACCTGAGTTAACTACTACTGCCTGTGCAACACCCTTATTTCTTGTAATATTTTTATCCCATACTACAGGAGCTGCCTTTACAACGTTGCTGGTAAATACGCCTGCTGTGCTGCAAAGTCTCTCACTGTAAATCATAGCCATATCTTTTCTATTCTTGTACTTTATTTCTGCCCCGTATCCTGCTGCTTTAAAACCTTTTGCTGCTGTAATTCCACCTTTAATTGTCTTCATATTCCGTCCTCCCTTTTTATGAGATAACAGTTTTGAATATAAACTCAAAACTGCTGCAAAATAATTAAAGCCTCTTTACTTATTAAAAATAGTTACATTCTCAGGATTCAGCGGATGATCATAATAGTTCATGTCATCTCTCAAGGTCCATCCCATTCTCTGCCAGAAAGCATTACCAACTTCATTGGTTACAAAAGCATTTAAACATACTTTGTTGATGTGTTCCTTTTTAAGCTGTTCTTCACAGAATTCAACCATTTTTTTGCCAATGCCGTGTCTTCTGTACTGCTCACTGACACATACGTGATAAAGACAGGCTCTTCTTCCATCGTGCCCGCAAAGGATAGCTCCGACTATCTTGTTATCCATTTCTGCCACGGCACAGGTTGTGGGATTGCGCTTTAAAAACATCTCTATGCCTTCCCTGGAATCATCTATACTGCGAATTCCAAAGCCCTTTATGGACATCCACAGTTCAAAAACTTTGTCATAATCGTCTAATGTCATTGCCCTTACCACAATAAAACTCCTCCCTATTTAAAGCCTGTTCCTAAAATCAATTATTATGGGAAGCAAGGTGCAAACATAAGTCCTTCATCTTCCGGAAGTCCAAACATGATATTCATATTCTGAACTGCCTGTCCTGCCGCACCCTTAACAAGATTATCAAGAGCACCCATCATAATGATTCTGCCTGTTCTTTCATCTATCTTAAATCCAATATCTACAAAGTTACTGGTTTCAACCCATCTTGTTTCAGGATATACATCCTTATCAAGAAGTCTGATGAATTTTTCATTTGCATAATATTTTTCATAAGCAGCTCTTACTTCTTCATAGGTTGGAAGCTTTCCATCCTTTTTAACAAGAGTTGCATATTCTGTAGCAAGGATTCCTCTGTTCATTGGTGCAAGGTGTGGTGTGAAATTGATCCTGATTTCCTTACCTGCCGCATATCCAAGCTGTTCCTCTATTTCAGGTGTATGTCTGTGATTAGCAACTCCATATGGCTTTGCACTTTCATTTACTTCACAATAAAGATTTGCAATCTTGGCTCCTCTTCCTGCTCCGGAAACTCCGCTGAGGGCATCTACTATTAAAGTATTTGGATCTATAAGTCCTTCCTTAACCAAAGGATAAGCTGTAAGAATTGATGTGGTTGTGTAGCATCCAGGATTTGCAAGGATTCTTGCATTCTTTATTTTGCCTCTGTTTATTTCACAAAGTCCGTAAACAGCTTCTTCTATATATTGAGGAGATTTATGCTCAAGCTTGTACCACTGTTCATAAATCTTTACATCCTTTAATCTGAAGTCTGCGCTAAGGTCGATGATCTTAACCTTAGATAAAATATCATCATTTACAAGGCTTGCGCAAAGTCCCTGAGGTGTTGCTGTGAATATTACATCTACGGCCTTTGCCAGCTCGTCCATGTTGTCATCCATACACTTTGCATCTACCAGCTTAAACATATTTCCATATATATCTGAATATTTCTGATCTATAAAGCTTCTGGATCCGTACCAGACAATCTCTGCATCCTTATGTCCCATTAAAAGTCTTACGATTTCTGCACCGGCATATCCGGTAGCACCGATAATTCCAACCTTAACCATCTCTTTTGCCTTTCCTTATAAATAAAATACATATTAAATATCTACTATGTCAGTTATTTCTTCAGAACAAAGAATGTCGCTTGCGACATTCTCGCGCCGAGCGCGGTTGCATTTATGCAACATTTACCTATCGCGCGAGTGCGCATCCTTAGCGGAGCGTTTTTTATATCATAGGAAAGCAATTTCCTATGATATAAAATAAAATGTCATTTAGTTATCTGCATTAATAGTTTCTTCTTTAATTAAAAATGTCGGCTAAATATTCACTATTATAATTGTACTATTTTAACATTATAATACATTAAAGTGTAACAGTGACACTCAATTATTGAAGAAAATCTTGTCAAAAAACGTATTGATATTTTTTAACGTATTTTTATTAATGCTTATGCATATACCTGTTACAATAAGTTTCCGTCCCACATTGGTGAAAATGCCTGTATATCATGGCTTTATGCGATATTTTTAAGTTTGTTCCATATTAAATAATAGCCGCTTATTCATTCAAAATACTGTATAAAAATACGTTTATTATTTCCAATTATTTTTGTGCCCCTTAGAACTATTGCATAAGTATAACCTCATTATTTTAACCTTGCAAGTATTATTTTTATATTTATGCATATTTTTAAATATTTTTGTAATTTTATGCATTTTTCTATTGCATTATTCATTTTGTTGATGTATATTATCATTCGAGCGTATAATTAGTGATGTACATATTTACACAATAAAATGTATAAAAGAGAATGTAATTGCTTTATGCAATATTTCATTCCCACTTATAATTAGGAGGATATCATGGCAAAAGAAAAGGTTATACTCGCATACTCAGGTGGACTTGATACTACAGCTATCATCCCTTGGCTTAAGGAGAACTTCGATTACGAAGTTGTTTGTGTCTGCATTGACTGCGGACAGGAGGAGGAGCTTGACGGACTTGATGAAAGAGCTAAGTCTTGCGGTGCTTCAAAGCTTTATATTTTAGACGTTGTTGACGAATTTTGTGATGAATATATTGTTCCATGTGTTCAGGCACATGCTGTATATGAGAACAAATATCTTCTTGGCACATCAATGGCAAGACCTCTTATTGCTAAGAAGCTTGTTGAGATTGCAAGAAAAGAAGGCGCTGTAGCCATCTGCCACGGTGCAACAGGTAAGGGTAATGACCAGATCAGATTTGAGCTTGGTATTAAGGCTCTTGCTCCTGACATTAAGATCATTGCTGCCTGGAGAAATGATAAGTGGACTATGGATTCCCGTGAATCTGAAATCGAATATTGCAAACAGCATGGAATCAACCTTCCATTCTCAGCTGACAGCAGCTATAGCCGTGACCGTAACCTTTGGCACATTTCTCATGAAGGTCTTGAACTTGAGGATCCTTCACTTGAGCCAAACTACAAGCATCTCCTTGTTCTTGGTGTAACTCCTGAAGAGGCTCCTGATGAACCTACTACAGTTACCATGACATTTGAAGGTGGTGTTCCAAAGTCAGTTAACGGTAAAGAGATGAAGGTTTCTGATATTATCCGTACTCTTAATAAGCTTGGCGGCGAGAATGGTATCGGTATTGTTGATATCGTTGAGAACCGTGTAGTAGGCATGAAGAGCCGTGGTGTATATGAAACACCTGGCGGAACAATCCTTTACGAGGCACATCAGCAGCTTGAGGAGTTGATTTTAGACCGTGATACATATACAATGAAGAAAGATATGGGCAACAAGTTTGCTGATATCGTCTATGAAGGAAAGTGGTTCACACCTCTGCGCGAGGCTGAACAGGCATTTATCCAGTCAACTCAGAAGTATGTAACTGGCGAAGTAACATTCAAGCTTTATAAAGGAAATATCATAAAGGCAGGCACTAAGTCACCTTATTCTCTTTACAATGAAAGTATTGCTTCATTTAAGACCGGTGATTTATATGATCACCATGATGCTGAGGGATTCATCAATCTCTTTGGTCTCTCCAGCAAGGTTCGTGCCATGAAGATGCAGGAAGTAGAAGGCAAGAACTGATTTTTCCAAATTATAATAATCAGCCTTAAGAAAGGACCTCTGTCCTTTCTTAAGCTTTTTAAAAGCTATTAAATTTTCTGTCCATTACATACCAAAGAGCAAACTGTAGTCATAGAGGTTTTTTATGAATTCAATTGTATTTTTGGCATTGTATTTTGCCACAGTTAATTTAATAGCTTTTTGTTTAATGGGGATAGATAAAAGAAGAGCTCGCATGAGAGCATTTCGCATTCCGGAGATAACACTTTTTTCATCAGCTATAATTGGTGGCTCGATTGGTGCTATAATTGGAATGTATTTTTTCAGACATAAAACAAGACATTGGTACTTTATTTATGGTATGCCACTTATTCTGATTATTCAGATAGCTCTGGCTATTGTACTTATAAAGATTCCGATTCAGATAAGCTTTATGTAATTATTTTATGGGGAGGGAACGTAATGCATATAGCAGTGTGTGATGATAACATTGCCGAGAGAAAGCAAACAGAAAGACTATTGGGGCGTCAGTCTGACAAACACAAAAAGGCCGGAGAAGAGGGGTTCTTTATTGACTCCTACGGAAATATCCCGGCTTTCCTTAGTGTTCCTCAAATGTATGATGCACTCTTTGTTGATATGCAGGAAACCGAAGAAACCGGTCTGGATGTTGCCTATATGCTATTAAAAGCCGGCGTTGTTGCTCCTATCATTCTCTTAAATAACGATAAGTACAATTACAAAGAAATGGCCGGAAGCGATGCTGACAAGTTCTATTATCTAAATAAACCAATCCGTGTCAAAGAACTGGAAGATATTCTTGATATCTGCATTGAATATTCCAGAAACAGAATTCCTACCATCGAACTTAGAAATGATGCCGAAACCATTTATGCCGTTGGCGACGATATCATATCAGTAGTTCAGGAAGGTTCTTATCTTGAATATACTCTTACCAACAACAGATCCATCAAAACTCTTGATAATTTATACAATTTCTGTGATGGCCTTGAAACCTTTCCTATGCTCTGCCCCATCTCAGATAATGTAGTTGTAAATGTAAATCATATTTCAAAGGTAGGTCTTCTTACTGTGAATCTTGATAACGGTAAGAGATATCATTTAGGCATGGGCTACAAAAACAATATTGCCGAAGCCAGGAAATATCTTGAAGAGCAGTGATATTGCATTTGTTTTGTTAAAACTATTTGTAATGATTGTTTTTTTCTATGCTTTTTGATTGATGCTTTTTGATCTATGCTTTTTGAGCTATGCTTTTTGAGCTATGCTTTTTGGTCTATGCTTTTTTATCTATGTTTTTTGAGCTATGCTTTTTTAGCTATGCTTTTTGAGCTATGCTTTTTGGTATATGCTTTTTGATGAAAATATTATCTCGGATGATATACCAATGCACTGATTATTCGGGATTAGGTTCTTGTATATTCGTTATATTATATTCTTTTGGTTGATTTATTGATTA
>JAILBM010000050.1 GCA_024680925.1 Butyrivibrio sp. | reverse complement strand
TGCTGGTTTGGTAATAACAGTGCCATAATCCTGGGTAATAGCAGGAATTTCTGTTCCTCCGTTAGTATTGAAGGTGATAGTATATTGATTTACAGTCCACAAAGCCTTAATGGTCACATTACCTGCAGGCATCGTTGTTGGAATCTCCTGACTCCATCCTGCAAAGGTATAACCTGTCTTGGTTGGATTTGCTGGAGAAGTAATCGTTGTACCATAATCCTGACTAATAGCAGCTACACTTGAACCACCATCCGTATCGAACGTGATAGTATAACTATTGACACCCCATAAAGCATTAATAGTCTTATTCTCAGCAGGCATCAAGTCAGGAATTGTTACATCCCAACCTGCAAAGGTGTAACCATTTCTTGTAGGATCAGATGGTTTGGTAATCGCTGTACCATAATCCTGGGTAATAGCAGGAATTTCTGTTCCTCCGTTAGTATTAAAGGTAATGGTATATTGATTTATCTGCCACTGGGCAGTTACACTCATATCAGCCTCTGGGAATACTGAAGGTAATGCTGGGTTCCATCCAGTGAAAGAATATCCTGTCTTTGTTGGATTCTCGGGAGCAGTAACAGGATCGCCTGGAATTCCACTTATCGGATCTACTGCTGTACCACCGTTACTATCGAAAGATATAGTTGATGCAGCTCCTGCAGGAAGCAAATCTGCTGATGCCGTAGATGGAACATCGGCAAGATAAGACTCATTAGCACGTAGCCAATAGCCTGAAAAACCACTGAGAGCAACTTCTATTGTTCTGTCTGTAGAATTTGTCAGTACCAACTTATCATCTTTCACAGCCCATACTCTCATTGAAGCGGCTTTGAATTCTGTACGTGCATCAGAATATTCTTTTGGTGACATAGAGAGATTACAGAAGTAAACGCCCTTCAGTTTATTGCCACTTACACTTCCGTAATTGCCACGAAGGGGTTCTATCTTACAGTCAGCTGGATTGTTTGAACTACACTCAATAATTACTGGTGTAGCAGCTGGTATTACCTCGTCGGTTATTTCTTCCAGAGTATATTTCGTATCTGTAATACTGTTTACATAATATACTTTCATACCAGAAGATACCAGCTTGAAAGGATAAGATGCGTAATAAGGTGCATAATATTTATATACCTCCTTATCATCTACCTCAACCTTAGCCTTCAATGATGCATTTACTGCAACATAGTTATCCGATGAAGAAGAAATAGGTACTAACTTCCACTGTCTGTATGCTTCTGCTCCCTGCGAGGTCGTTGTGGCCTTATAATGAGATGGAGTCTTTATATCATATACACCATCAAAGGAATAAACACCTGTTTTGGACTTATCAACCCACAAAGAGGCTTCAATACCACTTACTGTAGTTGTAAGCGTATATGTATCAGTAGTATTTGAAACCTGGCCAACTTTTATTTCATAACTCGTCATCTGTGAAACACTTGTACCTTGTGCTTCAAGGGTATAGTTACTTCCACTTTTGGCGATATAAACTACTGTTTGGGGAGATAAAATAGCATTATCAAGACCAGCCCACATCTGCATGGACTCAATATTCTGTTTTGCTCCTGAACCCATCTGCACATGGTAACTGCCATTTGCTACATAGGCATAACATTCTTCCTTTACAGTTTTTCCTCTTATTATTCCGCCATCGGATAACAGGCCGACATTCATCACACGATAATATCCAGGCGTAACATCTTGCGCGTGCGCGCGTAAAAAAAATAGTAAAAGGAACGGTAAAGTGTATAATATTTTCTTCACAACTTTCACTTTTGTTTAATAATACTGTTTATTAATTTGTCATCAAAGGTTCCTTGGGGGGACGCTGACAATTATATGTCTTTCCTAAGAAAACAAAGGTAAGATTATCCGGGGTTAGATTTATTATCTGAGCTTCTTCTACAAGAGATTGTTCCCTTGTATGTGTCAGTTGTTGTTCTTCCAGATAATAAAAATAAATCTTTCCTTTAAGTATTTTCCATTCCTTAAAGGCTATCCCCTCAGTATTAATACTCGACATCCCACCACCATGATTGAATGCTAATCCTCGCATTTCCTGTAAATCATAGTACCATGTACCCTCAAGTTTCTTACATAAGTCTCGATAGTGAAGAGAATCTTTTTTGGCATCTATATGCACTAATGAATCTACTTCATGTACACGGGGATTAATAGGAGACTCCGCTCTG
>JAILBM010000239.1 GCA_024680925.1 Butyrivibrio sp. | reverse complement strand
GCAATATAATACTTCGTCTGCAGAGCTTATTTTCAGGGTCTTTCCATCATCTTCTGTCAGAACTGTTATGGACAGATAATTTTGCCTGCCCTTTTCTATGGCCATTTGGTAAGTAAATGAACCATTTAATGCCGCTCTTCTGCTGGTTACGGGACTTGTGGTTCCAATACTTCCATTGTCTATCATATTGTGAAGCTCATCGTTTTCATATTGTCCATATCCGGCTTCTATTGTGTCTACCACATTTCTGCCGCCAGCTGTATTTTTAAGGCTATAGGCAAGCTGCTCCTTTTCATTCTTGTAATAAAAATATATTCCATATCTTTCCTGATATTTAAGATAATGCGGAGCAAAAATGTATTCGCAGCCATTAACTTTAAAGGCAATGCCATGTCCATGGGTTGCCACAGGATGTACATAATCCTCTATATTTTTGGCAAAATCCAAAGCTGACATTCCATCAGGAATTGTTATAACCTGGCTCTTAACAATAGCTTTTTCAGGGATTGTAACAATAACACCTGTTGTTGTAACCTTTTTATCTTCAATTCCAAGATCTGCTGAAAGCACATAAGGTCCATAACATATAGCAAGAGCACTATCACTATCTGGAAGTGTCTTTGCATATACTGTCATTGGAAGTGTAACCTCTATCAGGTCCCCTTCCTTAAGTTCTGCATCTATTATGGCAAATCCTGCCCTTTCACTCTGGTCTATTTTGGCAGCTTTTCCATTAACCTGTACAGCAATCTCTCCATTAAGCCAATATGGCTTTCTTAAGGCTAATTTTTTACTGTTTTCTCCAGTGGATAGGACTTTGATTTCCACTTTATCCGATGCTTTTAAGTCTGCTTTTATTTCATATTCTGCTCCGTCCTTAGTCTGTACTTTAGATGAAAAATACATTGCCAAATACAGTTTTTTATCATCTTCGTAATAAATGCTGTCGGGTAGCTTTGTGAAATTCTCCATGCCGGTACCTGTACAGCACCAGAATTTTGTGGTTTCTTCCCCATATACCTTGAAAAATCCCGTAGCCATAGGCTGAAAATACATAGTCATGCCTGTTTCAGGATTCTGAGAAGATAAAATCGAGTTAATAAAGGTATTTTCATAATAATCAAGATATTTTACATCTCCGGTTATTTCAAAAAGTCTTCTGGCCATTTTAAGCATATTGTAGGTATTGCAGGTTTCATTATTGGCATTGGTGCGCTCATCATCAAGTACATTGTCCTGCCCGAAATGCTCCCATTCACTGTTTCCCCCTGTGGCATAGGTATGCTTTTCTACCACAGTGTCAAAAAAGTTCTCGGCATATTCCAGGTATTTGGCAGCATCTATAGTCTCGCCTTTAATAGTATTGTTATGTAATACTATGTATCTGTTTAAAGAGCCCATAAACTTTGGTATTGTTGTGTTTGCATGTCTTCCATCAAGAACATTTGCAGCCTTTGAATTTACTTTTTCAAATAGAGCATCTTCATCAAAGGCATGAGCAGCCATGGCTATTTCTTCTTTTCCGGAATATTTATAAAGCTCATACAGTGCATCATTCATTCCACCGTATTCTATTGAAAGAACTGTTTCTCTCACCTTTAAGTCCCATTTTTGTGATCTGTTATATGTCCACATTCCAAGATTTTCAGCAATTTTAAGAGCCTTTTCATTGCCTGTAATTCTGTAAACATCAATAACTCCGGCTAGTATTTTATGCATTGTATACCATGGGACCCAAGCCTGCGTTATAATATTAGCCAGTCCTTTTTCCACATTATCAAACTGTATTTCCACATTTTCACGATCTATAATAGCCGCACCAAATAAAAATCCCGGCTTTCCTTTAGAATTATCCTGACATTCCAAAAGAGAATCTATCAAATAAATAAGTTTATTACTTACCTTAACTTTATCTTCCTCTGAGATTCCTGTATTGCTATAGCTTTGAGAAAGTGCTGTAAGATAATGTCCCATAGTATGTCCGCCTATGAGCATATTTTCCCAGCCTTCATATCTGTTTTTGCCTTTTGTATCAAGCCCTGCAGTATCTCTAAATCCTGCCAGCATCCTGTCATCATCTATGGTCAAAAGATATCTGATTTCTTTTGCAAATGCATTGATCATGTACTCATCTTTTACAACCACCTTATTCAAATTGACATCCTGAATGATAAAATTACTCATCATATCCCCTTTTAATCTAACTTTTTTACACTTTAATATTGTGTTAGTATATTCATATATACACTGATAAAATAGCACTTTGTGCAAAGTATTAAAATATTACTAAGTTTGATTAGGTGTCATTTTTACACATATATGGAGGCAATATGAAATATATACCTTTAATTGCTGATAAGCTGTATACCTACCATTACACAGGCAAATTCGAAGCTCTATCCCCGGAATGGAAGCATGAACGCTTTCCTCTTGGAGATTACGAACTTATTGTTGTTACCGAAGGAGAACTGTATTTAAGATACGACAATACTAATTTTATAATAAAAAAAGGTGAATTCCTTCTACTTCCACCATCGGAAAATGGCTACAGAGAAGGCTATAGGAATGCATACTGCTCTTTTTACTGGATGCACTTTGCTACCCCTGATAATACATCATTACTTAAAGAAAATAATATTCCTTCTTCAGTAAACAAAATCCAGACCCTCAATGGCTGTTTTTTTATACCTCAAACTGCTCCGATACCCAAAATGGAAAGGATGATCGTTATGATGAAACAATTGCAGGATATGGTAAAAAACAATTATCCTATCCCATCTCTTAACGCAATGGTTACCTGTATTATTCTTGAAGTTTATGGCGAATTAGAGACAAAACTGCCTTTTAATGATGATCCTGCAGAAAAAAAGCAGGTCTACCAGGACATCCTGGATTATATTCAGAATAACCTTTCACAAAGCATCAAAGTGTCTGAAATAGCAAACCATTTTGGGTATAATCCCAAATATCTTTCTCACTTATTTGTTGAAATAAAAGGCATTCCGTTAAAACAATTCATACTAAGTCAAAAAATAGAGGCGGCAAATTTTATGCTTTCCGATAAAGATAACACAATTACACAAATATCCGAAAAACTTGGTTTCTCTGATGTACATAATTTTGCAAGATGCTATAAGAAAATAACCGGATTAACTCCAACAGAATACCGCAATGCTTTTTCAAAACGCATGTTATTTCATGTTTAAAATAAGCTTTACGACTCCTTTATCTTTTATTGTTCAGTATATTACTGATTTGTAATATTTATAATATTATTATCTATATTTAATAGTATTATTATATGTAATAATGTAAAATCATTTATATAACTATGCATCGTTGAGAGGTATGGAGTATGGACGACAATCTGAAAGTCCAGTTTTTTGACGAATTATTCGATATTTTCTCAAATCAAAAAGACGGTTGGTATGCTTTTTACGCAGACTACAGCAGTGGAAAGGTTCATTGGTCTTCAGAACTGATGAACTATTTTGGTATGCCTCAACGAGTAATGGATAATAATGAGGCCCTGGATAAATATATCAGCTTAATACATCCGGATGACTACGAAAAATATACTGATGCCGTCAAAGATATGTTTGATGGAAAAACTGATTCTCTCATTGTCTCCTACAGAATAAAAAACAAATTCGGTAAATATACCACTGTATCAACCTACTCACAATTTAAACGGGATGAACTGGGTCGCCCCCTGTTTTATGCAGGGTATGTAGTTAATTATGAAAAACATGACATGGTAGAACCCACTACCGGCCTATACACAGTCAAAGTCCTAATGACCCATTTAGAGGAACTTGTTTCCGGTAATAAATCTTTTTTCCTGCTTCTTTTCAGTATTAGAAATTTCACTTCCATAAATACAAAATATGGCTATGTTATAGGTAATCAGCTTCTGCATGAAGTTGCGGAAATTGCATTATCCTATAGAAACGGAGCCCTCGTATATCGTTTAGAGGGTACAAAATTTGCATTATTAAAAGATTTTGATGATGACAATGCAAATGTTAATGAATATGCTCAAAAAACCTTTAATCACATAAAAAATCAATTGAAGTCAGGAATAAATATTGATGATCATCTTATAAAACTTGATATATTTGGAGGCGGTGTAAATTCAACAGATAATTCTGTTTCAACAAACACTATATACACCAGCGCACTTTATGCTCTTTCAAAGTCCAAAGAAGCAGGCATGACTGAGCTTAATATATTAAATACTTCATCAGTTAACGAGACCCGGGAAAAGCTCTATGTGCTAAATGAAATACGCGAATCTGTACTAAACAGCTACAATGGCTTTTACCTCGTTTATCAGCCTATTTTCAGCAGTGATGAACGTAAACTTGTCTCCATGGAATCTTTACTGCGCTGGCGCGGAGAAAGTTATGGTGAAATAATGCCAAATACTTTCATAGAATGGTTGGAAAAAGATCCTGTATTTTATGATCTTGGCATCTGGATACTGGAAACAGCTCTGGAAACAGCAAAGCCTATTATCAATATAAAACCTGATTTTATTGTAAACGTAAACCTCGCCTATCCTCAGTTGGAACGTGATGAGTTTGAAAACGATTTAAAAATCGTAATAGAAAAATCAAAGGTTAATCCCAAAAATATCCGTTTAGAGCTCACCGAAAGATGCAGATTACTGGACAAAAATCTCCTCATTCACAGAATGGAATTTATAAAGTCCCTGGGCATTCAAACATCTCTCGATGACTTTGGTACAGGTTATTCCGCAATCAACCTGCTTTTTGAACTACCTACAAATCAGATAAAAATAGATAAAGAATTTATCAAAAACATTGAAACAGAAAAACCTAAGCAGATAATGCTAAAAGCCATAACCGACTGTGCCAGAATATTAAATGCCCATGTTTGTATAGAAGGAATCGAATCAAAGGAAATGGCTGATTATATATGTTCTAATTACAATATTACCAGCCTACAGGGTTACTATTTTTCTAAACCTGTTGAAATTGAAACATTTATGGATAATATCGGGAAATGGTTATAATAAGTAAACAAAAAACAAGAGTCATGCGATTAAACATGGCTCTTATTTTTTATTTAAGGAGTTTTCTTATTATCCAACCTGTTTATTCTGCTCTAAAATATACTTTCTGATAGGACCAAAGCCTACTATCTTTTCCTGACCATCAACTATTAAAGTTGGTGCTGTCTGTATATCATAAGCTTTTGCCAAATCCGGCTGATCCTCAGCATATATCTTTTCATAACTGACATTTAATTCATCAAGAAGCTTCATAACCATAAGGCAATTAGGACATGTATGAGTTCCAAAAAGCTTTACCTGATTATCACTACCGCTTTTCTTTATGGTCTCTTCTGATTTCTCTACTGCATTAGAGTTCTGTTTATGATTATTAAGTACAGAATTATTAAGATCGTAAACCTTTCTATCTAAAAATTCCTGCGCTTTACCATCATTCCAGTTTTGAACAGGTCTGTAATATCCTGTTATACGGCTGTAAACCTCAGTCTTTTTTCCACAATGCGGGCATACATGCTGCTCTCCGACAAGATATCCATGATCTTCACATACAGAATATGTTGGAGACATAGTATAATATGGGAGCTTGAAGTTTTCCGCAATTTTTCTGACAAGAGCTGCAGCAGCCTGCCAATCAGGAAGCTTTTCACCAAGAAATGCATGAAATACTGTTCCTGATGTGTAAAGAGTCTGCAATTCATCCTGTATCTCAAGAGCTGAGAAAATATCCTCTGTATATCCTACAGGCAGATGCGATGAATTAGTATAATATGGTGTACCGTTTTCATTTGCGGTAATTATATCCGGGAACTGTTCCTTATCATGCTTTGCGAAGCGATAAGTTGTTGATTCTGCAGGTGTTGCTTCCAGATTATAAAGATCACCGTACTGTTCCTGATAGTCACTAAGTCTTTCGCGCATGTGATTAAGTACATCCTTGGCAAATTCCTGAGTTTCTTTATGTGTAAGGTCAGCTTTGAGCCAATTTGCATTTAAACCAACTTCATTCATACCGATAAGACCGATAGTTGAGAAATGATTACTAAAGGTTCCCAAATATCTCTTGGTATATGGATATAAACCATTATCAAGAAGCTTTGTTATAACGTCTCTTTTAACCTTCAGACTTCTTGCAGCTATATCCATCAGCTTATCTAATCTTTCATAAAAATCCGCTTCATTTTGGGCCAAATAAGCTATTCTTGGAAGATTGATAGTAACTACACCAATACTTCCGGTAGACTCGCCGGAACCGAAAAATCCGCCGGATTTTTTACGAAGTTCTCTCAGATCAAGACGAAGTCTGCAACACATTGAACGAACATCACTGGGTTCCATGTCTGAATTTATATAATTTGAAAAATATGGTGTTCCATATTTAGCCGTCATTTCAAAAAGGAGTCTGTTATTTTCTGTATCACTCCAATCAAAATCATTTGTTATTGAATATGTAGGTATAGGATACTGGAAGCCTCTTCCGTCTGCATCACCCTCGATCATGATCTCAATAAATGCTTTGTTGACCATATCCATTTCTTTTTTACAGTCACCATAGGTAAAGTCCATATCCTTGCCGCCTACTATAGCAGGTACATCAGCAAGATCCTTAGGTACTACCCAGTCCAGTGTAATATTTGAGAATGGTGCCTGTGTTCCCCATCTGGATGGTGTATTTACACCATAAATAAAGGACTGGATGCACTGTTTTACTTCTTTATAAGAAAGATTATCCACTTTTACAAAGGGAGCAAGATATGTATCAAAGGATGAAAAAGCCTGTGCGCCTGCCCATTCATTTTGCATAATTCCAAGGAAATTAACCATTTGATTACACAATGTAGAAAGGTGACTTGCCGGTGCAGAAGTAATTTTACCCGGAATTCCTCCCAGCCCTTCTTTTATGAGCTGTTTTAAACTCCATCCGGCACAATAACCTGTAAGCATAGCAAGGTCATGAATATGGATAGCGGCACTCTTATGAGCCTTTCCGATTTCCTCATCATATATTTCATTTAACCAGTAATTTGCTGTGATAGCGCCTGAATTTGACAAGATAAGTCCGCCTACCGAGTATGTTACTGTAGAGTTTTCCTTAACACGCCAGTCATTTACCTTAAGGTAATTGTCAACCAGCTCTTTATAATTTAAAAGAGCAGAGTTTACATTACGAACCTTTTCGCGCTGTTTTCTGTAAAGAATATAAGCCTTGGCAACATCTGCATATCCGGTATCTGAAAGAACCTTTTCTACACTGTCCTGTATATCCTCAACCGCAATACAACCATTTGTTATTTTACTTTCAAAGTCTGATGTTACCTGCAATGCCAGCATATTGATCACGCTGGGATGATAATTTTTTTCCAAAGCATCAAATGCCTTGGTAATTGCAATACTAATCTTGTTGACATCAAAATCAACTACGCAGCCATCTCTTTTGACTACCTGATACATAAGAAATACCCCCTTAAAGCCCCTGAAATACATTTTTAAGTAACATATTTTTACGTTATTACGTCACTCAATCGTCTAATATCAGTATACTTTAGAAGGTACTTTTTGTCAATATATAGTATTATTTTTTATATTAAAACACTATATATTGTGTTATAGTCCCCTGATTTCAATTTTATCGGTTATTTCACTCAGTAAAGCACTGTATTCCTTGATTTCATCCTCCAAAGGAGTGCTAAGACCTTGAAATACAACTGTTTCTCGATCAACAAAGGGTTGCAGATAGTAATTTGGTATCTTCCTGCCATATTTACTTATAATCGGGATGAGAAAATCTCTCATTTCTATAAAAGTACTTTTTGTATGAATCGGGCTTACAACTGTTGTTCTAAGTTCAAAGTCCATACCGCCTTCAAGCAGTATCTCCAAGCTTTCAACCCAGGCTTTCATATTCCAATTCCTGACTCCAACAGCATCTATGTAGCTTTCAGGACTACTTTTATAATCAACAGCAACATAATCCACTAATTCTTTTTCTATGATTCCTTTTAAAATATTAGGAAACATTCCATTAGTATCCAGTTTTACCAAAAAACCTTTTTCCCTGATTGCCTCAATAAAATAAGGCAGATCACCTTGTAAACAAGGTTCTCCGCCTGTTATGCATACTGCATCGAGCATTCCTTTTCTTTTATCAAGAAAATTCATAAACTCTGAAATATCAATTATTTCCGGCGGATTATCAAGTAACTCACTGTTGTGACAATATGGGCATCTCAGGTTGCATCCTCCTGTAAAAACAGTGCATGCAACCCTGCCCGGATAATCCACCAAACTCATTTTCTGTAAACCTGCTATAAGCATTACAATCTCCCCACCAGACAAAACTCTTATTAAATCCCCAAACGTCTTAATATTACATCTTTATAAACTGTTTTGTATTCTCATTAAGCTTTTCTGTAACATCATTATTGGTATCCATTGCAGTACTGATTCCACCAATCTCATCAACAATATCCTGTGCATTTTCTGCTGACTGATTAATAGCCTCAGAAGCTTCCTGAACGGATTCTGTAATAGATGAAACTGAATCTGCCATCTCACCCATTATAACATTAAGATTCATAGTCTGCTCAGCAATACCATCAAGCATTACATTAATATATTCAGCTGTAGCTTCATATTTTTCACCTGTATCAACATAAGCATCATAATCGCTCAGAACTGTTGTATTGATGAAATCAAGCACCTGCATTGCATTATCTGCAAGAGATTTAACTGCTGCAGTAACTTCGTTACTTATATTCTGAATATTTCCTGCTGTCTGACGTGAATTTTCTGCAAGTGCACTAATTTCCTCAGCAACAACTGCAAATCCCTTTCCTGCTTCGCCTGCACGTGCCGCTTCAATTGAAGCATTAAGTGCAAGAAGATTAGTCTGTGAAGCTATATCAAGGATAACATTGGTAAGTTCATTGATCTGTGCAACCTTTTCACTATCTTTAACTGAAAGTTCAAGCACTCCTGAAAGTTCTTCCATTCTAACTCCGGTATTATCCTTTTTACTCTGAGCAGAATTTTTAATTTCAATTGCTTCAGCTCTGATTTCTTCAGCCTTGGCAGTACCGTCTTCAACACCATTATTAATATTGTCTGTGGCCCCTTTAACATCATCAAGTCGATTATTCATAACACCGGCTGTTTCTGATACATTCTGCATACTAGCTGAAAGTTCTTCAAGAGCAGCTGATGTATTTGTTATATTATCGCTGGCAAGCTGAATCTGGTTAGTCATACTCTCGGAGGACTCTGTCAGGGTTACTGTACCGTCTTTAACACCTCTTAATATATCCTGCAAGGTTTCAATAAAGTGGTTGAAACCATCTTTAACATGAACAAGCTCAGAAGAAGTTTTGGTCTGTACTCTTACTGTAAGATCACCCTTGTGGTCCTTAATATTATTAATGATATCATTAATTTCATCAGCTATTTCATTAACTTTCTTACCAATCATTCTGTAGTTCCAGTACAAGAATGCGATAATAGCCATTATGTAGATAAACATTAAGATATTAACGGTTACAATAGCTTTATCTGATCTTTCAATTACGGATTCCTGTGTACTTTGCTCTATAACAGAAACCTGTTCATTAAGAATTACCAGCTGTTCTTTCATATTAGCCAGCTGAGTGGAGGCATCTCCATATACTACTCCAAGAATAGTATTTACATCCGCAACCTGTGCAGCTGTAATTACTGCTTCATATCCTTCTCTATATCCGTCATAATTTTCCTGAAGTATCTTTGCAGCTTCTAATCCAGTACTAGCACCGCTATAGTTTGCTATAGTTGTAAAGGTAGCTGTTATTCCTGCAATTGCCTCATCCATTTCAGAAATACATGTCTGCATTTCAGGAACTTTTGTTTCTACCTGTCCAAGGGCTGCAATTGTGTCATACATTGACGCAAATGCAAATCCATCATTATCCAATATACGCATATCTACTTCAAATACACGTACATTGTTCATTACACCTTCTACCATTTGCGTTGTAGAAACAGATGTATTGGTTATATTCTTCATTTCTGTTGTAACTATCGCAATAGAAATTACAAATAATACCAAAAGAGTAAAATAACTTACAGCTGTCATTCCTGCAACTGTCTTAAAAAATGGGATTTTTTTTGTTTCCTGTTTATTCTTGCTCATAAGCCCTCGCTTTCTCTAAAAACCACTTCGTCATTATTTTATCGCTAATAAATCTAATTTTGTTCGTTTTTAGGTTAATTTTATAAATGTTTCTTACCCGCTTTATAAAATCAGCAATATGTTTATAGATTCAATATAAAAACACCTTTTCTCCCGGTCAGATCATACACTTTTATAATAGCTTTCCAGCTTTTCTCTGCATTCAAGAAATACCGGTAACATATTTGGATCAAACTGGCTTCCCATGCCTTCTATCATTATTTTTGCAGCCTGTTCGAAACTCATTGGTTTTTTATAAGGTCTTTCACTCACCAAAGCATCATAAACATCCGCTATAGCCATAATCCTGGCTTCCAAAGGTGTCATAGCTCCTACCAGGCCCTCCGGATAGCCTTTTCCGTCCCATCTTTCATGATGATACCTAGCAACGTTGTAGGCCACATCAACAAAATGCTTTTCTTCGACTCCCTTAAGAATGATATTGACCATTTCTCCACTCTTAACTGAATGAGTCTTCATAATTTCATATTCTTCCGGTGTAAGTTTAGCCGGTTTACAGAGAATGGCATCATCAATTGTAATCTTACCCAGATCATGCATAGGTGCCGCCCTTATAATATCCTCTGCGAATTCTTCGCTTATAATATCAGGCTTTTGCTTCCTCATTTCATCAACAATGATTTTAATAATATCGCTTGTTCTTTTAACATGACCTCCGGTATTGTTATCTCGGTTTTCAACCATATTGGCGAGTCCAAGTACAACTTTTTCCTGAATACGCTTTATATTTTCAGTCTTTTTGTCAACCTCGGCATTTAATGTTTCATTATAATCCTGCATGACATTAATAACTTTTTGCTCTTCTGTTATATCACGGACATCAAACATATAACCTTGTATTTTTCCGTCTCTTCGAATTGAAAATTCTGCTATTTCACACTGGCAAATCATGTTATTAATTTCAAAATTAATGCTTTTAGATTTTTTTTCTTTAAAATCCTTTACCAGGCCATAAAAAATCTTATTTGCACTACTCCCCGGATCTAGTTTTTCATCTATCAATTGCATTTCCAATCCCGGTATAAATTCATACATTTTTTCATTACAGCTTAAATATCTGCCTTCCAGGTCTATAGCAGCATATCCCTTTGTTTCATGATATTTTTGCTGATCTGATATGAGATTTATAATGTCATGAGCATGAGCGTTATCATAGTTAACAGCAATAAGAATATCCGCTATTACATAAATAAGTGGCAATAGTGAAAAATCAATGTCTATAACTATTTCAAATCCATATGCCAAAATACCTGCCATTGTCAAACAAGTGTACAAAAATAATGTTCTTCTCGAGTAAGTTCCTTTTCTTAAAAAGGCAATTCCTATAAGCGATGCTAAAGTAAATAAAATTGCAAACATATATATCCAGTGGATGAATTTCAAAGATCCACCGGTCATTTTGGTAGCAATTCCGTAGCCTGTGTCTATAAGGGTCATTTTCCCAAAATACATGTCATTATGTATGCAGCTCCATACCATTGCAAGATGGGCAAAGGCAGCACCATATCCTAAAATTTTCATCCATGCTTTTGTCTTAATCCCCATAAAATGCATGATACAAAAAATTGCAACTGTCAAAAGAACCGTACTATCCAGATATATAAAGCAAAAGGCCATAGTTGCGCCTTCTACGGTAGTTACAGTTGTTTTAAGACAATAACCTAATATAATTACCGGAATTATAATTACCATTGTCCAATAATAAATATCTATAGTCTCATAGCTCTTTTGAGCCATATAAATTAATACGGCTATTGATATTATTAAAAGAATAATATAAAAAATAGTAACCATATTATTTAAACGTCTCCTTATAGAAAAATTTCTGGATATACTTAAGGATTACTTCCTTGGGCTGTGTTTTTAGCAAATATCCCTGTGGATTCATTGAAAGCACCTTACTTACAGTGTCTTTATCACTTTTAGAAGTAAGAAAGATAACAGGAATCTCACTGGTTTCCTCTTCGCTATGCAGCATTTCCAAAAATTGAACTCCACTTACCACAGGCATTTCATAATCCAAAAGAATAAGATCAGGTATTTCATTGGCAATCTTTCTAAGGGCAACTGACACTGATGGGCAAAGCTCCACATTATATTCATCTCCAAGCCATTCCACAGCTGTTCTTAAAAAGGTTGGTGAATCATCTACCACCATTATTTTTTTATGTCTGTCTTTGCTTTTTATGAATTCATACAATTCTTCAAGACGTTTGGCTGTATCTTTAGCATTTATAGGTCTTATAAACTGTTCAGCAACAAGTGTTTTTGATGTAACCTCCATAAGGCTTTCCAGGTCTTTGGGTTCTCCTATAAGCACAAGAAAAACACCCAACTCTATGCACTTGTCATAAAGATAGACCCTTTCCTTGGAATTACTTAATAACGGTTCCACATCCGAAATAATAATAGGAGCAAAGCTTTTGAGTCTATCTACACTAAATACGGCAAGATCAACAACTTCCGTAGTATAGTGATCATCTTCAAGCATATTTTTTACAGCGCCCGTAACGAAAGAAATCTCATTTTCCATCAAGAATAAAAAATCATAGCCTAGCTCATTCATTTTAAAATCTCCTCACAAATCTTTTCACAAGTTTCCGCATCAAGCAGAGCTACAGAAGTCTTCAGTTCTTCTATTTTTTCTTCAATAGCTCCGTCAATTTCATAATTATCGAGTTCCTGCATTATCGCATCTGCACTTTTTACATCTACAGCATTCATACTTGTAACAAGCTGATGAAGAAGATTTTGCAAAACCTCATCCTTTATTTTTCCGTTTTTCTTTTCTACTTTATTTTCTATCTTGAAATAATTATTTATAGTCTTATATAAATTCATCCAATATTCTGTAAAATATGGAGAAATATCAAGAATTTCCTGTACTCTGTTTTCTTTTGCCGCATTTTCGAGCTGTGCCGCTACTCCATATACCTGCAAAGCACCACATAAGCCTGCAGAAGTCTTCATGGCATGCACTTTAATTCTATAGCTTCCGACAGCTTCTGTATTTTCAGTATTATTTTTTATTTCTTCAAAGTAACCGTTTAGTTCTTCAATATCACTTTTTGCAACCAAAACAAATTGTTTCATGATATTGATCACACCTTCAGAACTTCCTACATGTTCAAGTGCATATGTAGTATCTATTCCGTCAAGTTCAGGAAGTCGTGTTCCGGTATCACCTGCTTTTTTAGTATGTTTATCACTGTTTTTACAAAGTTCTTTTGGAAGATATTTGATGATTTTTTCTTCCAGCACATCAGGGTTTACAGGCTTTGATACAAAATCTGCAAATCCCTTTTTCAGATACTCTTCTTTTTCTCCCTGCATTGCATTTGCAGTCAACATAATTATAGGTGTATCTGCATTAAGGCCCTGCTTTTGGCTCTTTATTTTTTCCATAGCCTCAATGCCATCCATTCCAGGCATCATATGATCCATAAAAATAATGTTAAATTTTTCGGCCATGGTAAGCTTCAAGGATTCACTTCCCGATGATGCTTTGCTTATTTTTATCTGAGTCTCTTTTAACAGATTCTCAAATACGGTAAGATTAATAGCATTGTCATCAACTACCAGTACCTTGGCATCCGGAGCGGTAAACGAGACTTCATAATCATTTATGTCTGCCTGAGTATTTGATGCAGAATCATTCCAGTCAATTCTTCCTATCGGTTCAGGTGAAACTATATCCTGATCCAACTCAAAATAGAAATCACTCCCATTTCCATATACGCTGACAAGATGAAGCTCAGTTCCCATAAGCTCAAGCAAACTGGTAACAAGATTCATTCCTATTCCTGTTCCTTCAATGTTCCTGTTTTTACTCTCATCAAAACGGGTAAACCTTTGTGCCAGTTTTTGCTGATCTTCTTTTCTTATACCTATTCCCGTATCTTTAACGGATATAAGTAAATGAACCTTCTTGTCTTCAATATTTTTTCCGTATATTCCAAGCCTTACACTTCCGCGTTCTGTATATTTAGAAGCATTTGTAAGCAGATTGATTATTACCTGCTTTAATCTAACTTCATCGCCATAAAGTCTATCCGGTATGGTATCAGTTACGTCAATCAAAAATTCCAGATTTTTCCCTTCAAATCTGTTTTTTATAATACTTTTTATGTCATAAACCACACTTTTTAAAGAATATTCAGCAGGCACAAGTTCCATTTTTCCTGCTTCCAGCTTTGAAAAGTCCAAAATACCGTTTATAATTGACAAAAGCATGTTTCCTGCACTTTTAATATCTCTTGCATAGGATTTTACAGGTTCTTCCGTACTTTCTCGAAGAATCATCGCATCTAAACCAAGGACTGCATTTATAGGAGTCCTTATTTCATGTGACATATTTGCCAGGAATGCACTCTTGGCCTTGCTTTCAGACTTTGCCTGCTGTACCTGTCCCAGCATTTTATCTTTTTCCATTTTTTCATCATTAATTTGCTCTATTGTAAAAAGGACTTTTTCGAGAGGTCCGTCTTTTTCCCTATCCATTGCAATAAAACGTATTCTGCACCAGCCATAGTATAAGCTTTGATATTCCATTACAAGACTGTTTCTGGATGCCATTCTTTCAGGAATTGTACTAAGCTCGGAAAACTCAAAAAGCATATCTCTGTATTCTTCACTCGCATCAGTTAAAAATAAATTTTTAAACTGATCGTTTGCACCAAGATCTTTTGGTCTGACTCTATCTATTTCTTCACTTACACCTACCGGGGTCAATGTATCATTAACAAGATCAACAATATATATTATCTGATAAATTTCAGACATGCAGGATATGCCTGATTTACGAATTTCCATTGTCCTTTCTGCCTTTTTAAAGGCAATATTGGCTGTTTCGTATACCAGAAATGCCAATACCCATATAATCAATAAAGTACACATTAATATAAATAACAGTCCATGTGTGTACTCCCTATGGAAGGAGTAATCAATGCTGTAATCAGTTAAGTCCATGGTATTGGCAAAATAAAAAATCATGCCTACTATAGTTTCTTTTTCCGGTTTTATAGGCATTTCTTTAAATTTTTCAGAAGGATAATAAATAATATAATCTCCCTCTGAGAGCTCAATAAGAAGATCTGAACCATCAACTATATAGTCAAGCTCTACATCTGCCAGATCATAACTGTTAAGGCCCATAGTTTGAATTTTTTCATCAGGTGTACCAACATTTTGATGTACTTCTACCAAACCGTTCCAGAACTGATTGAGATAGCAATCACCTTTTATATTGATACGTAATGTCCAGGAACGAATCTCATCAGTAGTTCCGTTAAATAAAGTGGCATCATATATCATGCCGTTTAATTCAAGCTCCTGCTTCACCCAGGAAGAGGTATTATCATTTCTAAAATGAATATCCATATATGCAGGTTCATCCTTAGCCAGGCCTACAGTAGTATGAATTTTGGAGTTAAATACGGAGATCATTGTAAACTGTAATCCAGCACATAATAAAACCATAATTCCAATTATTATAAGTAATTTTCGAATTAAGTTTTTATGCATTAAATTCATATATATTTTCCTCCGTTACGAAGTAATAATTTTATTTTTAAACATGATAAAAAGGAGAATCCTAATATTGGATTCTCCTTTTCAAAATCAATATAAACCAGTAATATAGAATCCTCAATTAGACTATTTCCCTTATTGGTAAGTTTATCGTCAAGAATCAAGAATTACTATATAACGTTAACTTATTTAATAATATTTTTATAATTCAAAATGTGGCATGAGCTCTAGTTTATGCAAATTTAAGTTATGCATTCTATCAATTTTAGATTTAGTTATTTCATCCTCGCATAAACCGGTTAAAATATATTTATCAAGAGTTTCATAAGTAAATCCGATTTTATCTTCATCAGTTAACCCGCATAGACCATCTGATGGCTTTTTATGCACAAGATTTGAAGGCAATCCAAGATAATCTCCAATCTGCCTTACTTCCTCTACAACAAAACCTGCTAAAAGAGAAACATCCCCCGCACTATCACCGAATTTAGTACTATAACCAATATAATCCTCTGATCTGTTACATGTATTTATTACTCTGCCTCCCGTGGGAAGCCCCTGGGCAACTGCATAAAGGGTTGCCATTCTGACTCTTGGCGGTATATTGATACGAACGTCTTCTGTTATTGTACTTCCACCATCAGAAAGATTTTTGATAAGAGCATTAACGGTATCCTCAATATTTATAACTTTAGACTCTATTCCTGTAACACTGATTACCTGCCTGGAGTCATCAATATCTGCCTGAATTCCGTTAGGCATTAAAACACCTATTACTCTCTCTTTACCCAAAGCCTTTGCCAGAAGTGCCGCTGTTACTGTAGAATCCTTTCCTCCGGATATACCAAGAACCGCTTTACATCCTTTTCCATTCTTATCAAAATAGTCCTGTGTCCATTTTATAAGTGCATTTACAGTAGTCTCTACATCCTGAAGCATATCATTTCTCCTTTATGCTATAAGTTTATTCATGTTCCATACGCCAATTGATACATCTTTTAAGATAATCAACATAATCCGGATTTTTACACATTCCCTTGCCTTCAACATCTGATATTTTGGCAACATCCTGTCCATTGCAGGCTGTTGTTTTCATAACTATATTTAATGCCGGCTCATCTGTGTCATTTGCAATATATGTACCTATTCCAAAGGCAACTTTAGCTCTTCCCTTAAAATACTCATTTATATTATGAGCTCTTTCAAAATCCAAGCTATCGCTAAATAATAACGTCTTTGTTCTCGGATCAAGTCCTAATGACTCATAATGTCTGATCATTTTATCGCCCCACTCCATAGGATCACCACTATCATGTCTTACACCGCTGAAAAGAGTCGCATATGTAAGCTGGAAATCTCTAAGGAAACAATCCGTAGTAATTGCGTCTGTAAGTGCTGTTCCGTTAAGGACACCATATTCTTTTACCCATGCATCAAGTGCATACCAGTTAGAATACGCGGGATTATGCTTATGTGTACCTTGTCCTACACACATTATCCATTCATGTGCCATTGTTCCGACAGGCTTTAGATCATATTTCTTGGCAAGATAAACATTGGAAGTTCCAACAAACAGTGAACCGTCAAGCTTAGCCTTTTTTAGCTCTGCTACTGCCAGCTCCTGAGCCTCTGCAGAAAGTCTTCTTCTGATACCAAATTCAGAAAATGCTCCTATTTTGTAAGTTCCCTTTACAAGCCAGTCTACTTTTTGATCTAATCTCTTTTTAAAGCTTTCAAAAAGATCATCATAATTATATTGCATTCTGAAATAAACTTCATTGACAATGGCAAGAGTAGGTATTTCATACATTGAAGTATTAAGCCATGTTCCCTTGGTCTCTATTGACAATCCACATTCAGCATCGGTTGTTATTTTATACTCTTCATATCTGGGATGCCATAATCTGAGGAAATCCACATAAGAGCGCTGAAACCAGGTTATTTTTCCGAGATATTTAAGTTCTTCTTCTGTAAATCTTAAGTCACAATAAATCTTAATTTGTCTCTTTATTTCTTCAACCATTTCCTCCGTGAAATGTACATCAGTATTTCTGCACTTAAAGCTCCAGGTTGTAGTGTAGCTTGGAAACTGGTGAAAAATAGCCTGTCCCATTGAAAATTTGTATAAATCTGTTTCTAACAAACTGGTAATTATATTATCTAACATATTCTTATCCCCATTATTCATAAATATTATTTTTAACTATGTAACGATATACCCTTTTGGGCATCAAGTCTGCATTTTCTGTTATGTCTTTTTTTATCATGGTTGATGAAATATCAGGTCCCTTAAATTTAGTTATTATAATTCTGGCACCATATTTATCCTCCAGATATTTTTTTCTGTCTATAGCATCTGTTCTGGTATCCGTACCCCTGACTACCACAAGTAATGTAATACTTTTTAAAAGCTTTTCCGGATTGACCCATTTATCAATTCCAAAAAGTACATCACTACCGCATATCCAGAATAATTCATCCTTTGGATAAATATCTTTAAAATAGGCTACTGTTTCAACAGTATAACTTGGTCTGTCTTTTTCCAGCTCTATCTCAGATATTTCACATGGAAAATCCAAGTCTTCTATTCCATTTTTTATCATGCCCACCCTGTACCGAGGCAATGATATCTTTAATCCAAGATCTTCTTTCTGATAGGGATGACCTGTAGGTATCACAATAATCTTATCAAGTTCTGCCTCCTCATATGCATTTTTCATCATACTGAGGTGACCATTGTGAAAGGGATCAAATGTCCCTCCAAACAGTCCGATTTTTTTATTTACTTCCATGGCTCCTTACCTTTGTTTGTTACATGAATCTGGCAGCTTTCCATTGCTTTAAGGGCTGTATCATGACTATCCGGTGTAACACCGGCACAACAGCTTGCATCAACATATATAGGCATATTTGGATTGAAGCTTTTTATTAAAAGTGCATTACTTATTACACAAATGTCTGTACACAATCCAATAAGTTCAACACTTTCAATTTCGTCTGTTTTGCACATTTGGGCTATTCTTTCACCAAGAAGCTTACTGCCAAAGGTTTCTTTGTCAATTCTTATTGAGTTTGTTTCGTAGTTTTTAAATGCCGGGGCAATGCACCATCCAATAGAATCATGTATGCAATGAGGTACCGGAAGATTTTTTCCCTCCTCAGTACTCATATATTCATCTTCGTAATGAGTATCTCTTGTAAAAATTACAGTATTTTTGTTTTCAAACGCATCCTTTACCTTTGCCACACAATTATCCACTATTGTCTCGGCTTCCTTAGTTCCAAGTGCACCATCGATAAAATCATTCTGCATATCCACTACGACTAATATCTTTTTTCCCATAAATTCTCCTCCTTATGTTTACCTGATTTTTATGGACTATTTCTTTTTCTTAAATGTTTTTGCCGGTCTGCGGCCTTTCTCTATTGCAGTCTCTCCGGTTTCCACTACTAATCCTGTGGTTATATATTTTGCTATAAATTCTTTTCTGAAGTTACCTGCATCAAGAGCTTTACCTTTTACTGTTTCAAATATTTTACGAAGCTCATACATTGTAAATGCCTGGTCGTTTTTCAGAAAATCAAAAGCATCCTCTGTATAATCTATACGATTTCTAAGCCTTAAGAGTGCTGTTCTTAGAATTTCAGCATGGTCAAATGCAAATTCTCTCTCTTTTACGACATTTCTGTCACCTATCAATACAAAACCATTTAAATCATATGTAATTTTAAATAGCTGTGCATCCATTGCGTCATCTCCGGCCTTTACACTAAGCTTATCTTTTGGAACAAAAGCCATATAAGCTATTGAAATAACTCTCATTCTGGGATCTCTGTCCACTGCTCCAAAGGTCTGAAATTGCTCTATATGGATTCCTTTTAATCCTGTTTCTTCTTCCAATTCCCTTGCTGCGCCTTCTTCAGGTGATTCATCCATGTTAAGGAATCCTCCCGGAATGGCCCAATGCTCCTTATATGGAAAGCCTCTCCTTTTAATCAAAAGCACATTCAATTCGTTTTCTTCATCCAATGTAAATATGACCACATCTAAGGTTACTGAAGGCTTTGGATATTTCTCAGAATCATATTCCTCAATAAATTTCTTTTCCTCTTCGCTTTCCGGTTTATACATTCTATACACCTCTTTTGTAATTCGTTTGTAGAGTATTTTTTACTATTTGTAGTATAGTAATTTGTACTATATATGTCAATCACTTTTTTAATTCTTTATAAAAACATTCTATTTGCTAAATAATTAGCACTATTTTGTGCTTTAAATTTGCCGATAATAATACTATAACTGTAATATTGCTTTTTTGAAGGACAATGAAGAATATATGAAAACAGGTGCCACTATTCTAAAGAAATATATAATTTGTTACAATTCAATAATTGATGCCACAGCTTATAAATACTATTATCTCGACTATCAGCCTGATATGAAAACAATAAATTATTTAATTCCAGACAATCTCTATGAATTTTACAATCTTTATCTGGAATACCCTGTTTTCATTACTGATAATAATAGTTTAAGCAATACTTACGTTGAAAAAATATCTATGGATTTTTTTATAGACTGGCTTAAAGAAATGTTAAGCGAACTGATACACAGAAACCTGCTTTCCCATGACTGTATGCAGCAATATGCAGAATATATCAATATAGATGAAACTGTAGCCTGCAGTTATATTGCTAATGAATGTATTAGTATATATGAGAAACGTATAGACAAGCTTTTTTCAGACAAAAATATGCATTCTGCCTTAGAAATACTTGATGATATGCATGGTTTTCTTGATATGGTTGATTCCCTTCCGGATAAAACACCACAAGAAGATGAACCCGTTGTAATGGCAATTTGTGCAGCATCTGTTTGCATTCAAATAGCAGTAGAAATATTTTTCCTAAGTAAAAAGCCGGAAAAATAATTTTCCGGCTCTAATAATCTGATCTATAAGAATTATGATTTACTTTTTCTTAGTTGATTTCTTACCTGTCCTCTTACTTGTTTTACTAAGTGTTTTTTCGTGGGCATCTCTTGCAGAAGCCAATAATTCTTTAAGCACCGCTGCTTTTGAAATATTTCCTTCCCACATTACCTTATCTTTAACATCTACCAATGTATGTCTGCCATTTAGTACATCCAGTATGGCATCTGCATTACCTCTTACCAATACATCTCTGTCAAAGTAATTAAAAGGCTCTACTTTTGCTGTACCATTTTCAAATTCAATATAGAAAGCCCCTTCTCCTTCTCCTTCAACATCTACCTCTACGGCAAGATGATCATTTACCTTGGAATAATCAATTGCTTCTATTGCTTTTTTAGCATCACGCACTATATCATCATAAGTCATCGTAAAGTCCCCCTGAGTTATATAAATACAAATTCAATTATATCGTTAGTTGCTATCTCTTGCAAATGAAATAGACTCTGATCTTATTTTTTTTCATCATCATTACTGACAAATCTCATTTTTGCTTTGTGCTTTTTATCTATAACCATAGATGTAATATGTGATTCCGGTTTAAAGCTGTTTTCAGCATTCTTTAAGTCCGTATTTATCTTCGAAGCACAGTCATCACAATACATTCCCTTTAAAATCATACTTCCGCATCTTTTACACGTAAGTTTTATTTTAGAATCCGGGGTAATCTCAAGCCTTCCTTCCCTAAGCCATTTTATAATTTGCTTATGATTTGTACCAAAAAGCTCTTCTAATTTAGCCTCTGTTGCACCGGGATGCTCCCATAAATAATCCTTTACTTCTCGTAGGAGTTCTTCCTCTTTTTTCCTGCAATCAGGACAAGATTCATACATATTTAGATAATCGTCAAATACTTTATTACATGTTTTGCATTGTTTGAACATGATCAGATACCCGTCCTTGATTCCTATCCAATTCCGCTTTAAAGGTAACGTTTGTTATGTATAATATGTTATATATGTTAGATATGTAATTAACTGCATCCAGCTATTTATCATTTTATAGAGATATACTTTTTGTTTTACCGTCATTTTACATTATAATTCTTTTGATACCCATTTCTCCACATAGATACTCTTAAAATTTAATAAAACATATCTAAATATATTAATTTATTCTTTAGAATAACTTAATAATAAAGTGAGTACTAATTATTGTAATAAAGGGACGGCATCCTGCCTCCCGACATCCTGCGCCTGCAGGGCAG
>JAILBM010000449.1 GCA_024680925.1 Butyrivibrio sp. | reverse complement strand
TTCAACTGATGCTGCAATAAGTCTGAGCCTTTGAATGAATAACGCAGATACATAATAAACTACTCCCGCTATTGCTCCGCTTTTTAGAGCAAGATTGATGATCACCTGATAATCAACATTCTGTTTTCCTGTCGGATAAGTGTATTCACATACAATAAAGGCAACTGCTATGGCAAAAGGAATGGATGCCCAGAAGTCTAATGAATATGCCGGACCTATGACTGTTTTTATTTCATCATCATCTTCATATTTCAAAAATATCCCTGACAATATTGATAAGACGCTGTAATCCATAATTATGTTATGAAATAGTTCAATATTTGGAGCAAATTCATTTAGTAAACCGGCTATGAGCCATCCTGATGCAACTCCCATAAGTGCCTGAAGTGATACTTTGAAAATAGATGTATTTAACAACTCTAAAACATAAGCATACATAAAAGGTGGAAGGATAATATTTACAGCAATGAACAAAAAGAATGTATAAACCGGATGTGATTCAAGAGGATCATAGGGATTATGTTCAAATATATAATTCCATAAAAACCAGCAGGTAGCAGCTCCTCCCAGAAATATATTTATTATTGAGGGTACTGTCACAACCATGCGCAATACCTTCTGTATTATTCTATAAATACCACACCCTATCAGGTAGATCCTGTTCCAGAAATGTCTGTGCAGTCTTTTTATCTTCTGTATCATAATCATTCACCTTTAAAATCCATAAGCACTTCTCAGCGCTTCAGTAACCTTCTGATCAAAAGCCGTTGGCTCTGCATCAGTAACTCCAATTTCTTTATTTACTCTTTTGATATCCTGGCTTACCTTATATAGCTCACCAAACTTTATGCGGAGCATTTCAACGTCTCCCGCTGAAATATATCCGTTTTTTGTCCTGTCATCGTTTAGCCTCTGGGCAATCTCCTCATATTGCAGCAGAAGCCTCTCCTGCTCTGATTTAAGTTTCTCTTTCTGCATGTTTATAATAACTGTCATGGTCACTTATTCCTTTCTAATAAAGCTTGTTACCTTGGGATTCATATATATCAACTAATAATTTTTGGTTTTCTAAGATACCCATTACATTTCCTCCAACGGATTTTGAAGTTGTCTGTTGAAGTAATTGTATGGCGGGTGTATTCAAAAAGATATAAACCACAAGTTTAACAAAACGAAGTGCCTGCAAATAGGCGATTTCAGAGAAAAAATACTATTAAAATAATGAAATGACTTTAATATTTGTTATTAGATTGTTCATAAAAAGGAAATAACTCATTTAGGTTTACTTAAAGTTTACCTAGTATATTCATAATCAAGAAATGAAACAACATTTCCCCCCTCATAAAAACACTTTTTCATAAAACTACAAAAGCCAGGGCAGTCCAAGTGCTCTGGCTTCCTCCCTTTTATGGGGAAATTTATAAGATAATTTTACATATTTTTATATCCGCCCCTTAAAGTAGCCTAAAAATCTGCTCCACGGTTGCTTCCATATTTTTTATGGCATTGTTTTTATCCATAGCCTCTTCCAGAGTACAGGCACCTCTTACAATAGGGAAAAATGCGTCTATTCCTTCATAGTTACAAGCTATTGCATCCTCTGTTACAGCTCCGGCAACTGCGATTACCTTACAGCCATGTTTTTTGGCCATCTTAGCAACTCCAACAGGTACTTTGCCCATTGCAGTCTGTCCGTCAAGTCGGCCTTCTCCTGTTACAACTACATCAGCTGTGCAAAGAAGTTTTTCTAATTCTATAGCATTTAAGACAATCTCAATACCCGGTTTTAAATTTACATTTTTAAAAAATGTCCTGAAAGCAAATCCCAAACCTCCTGCAGCTCCCGTTCCTGGCAACCGGTCATTATCAGAGCCGTATTTTTCATCTGCTACCTTGGCAAAATGCTTAACCATATCATCCATAGTCTCTTTTTCTGCATCCTTAACTCCCTTTTGAGGACCAAAAATATATACCGCGCCATTTTTTCCATAGAGAGGATTTTTGACATCACAAGCTATGTTAAAGTTACACTCATCAAGCATTTTTTCCACATTGGAATCATCAATGCTTGAAATCCTTCCAAGATCTTCGAATGTATATGACAACAACTTTCCGGCTGCATCATAAAATTTATAACCTAATGCCTGAAGCATGCCAATTCCAACTTCTGTTGTTGCACTTCCTCCAATACCGATTATAAAATCTCTGCATCCTCTTTCTATTGCATCTATTATCATTTCTCCAAGGCCATAAGTAGTTGCCTTCCAAGGATCAAGGTTATCCTTTTGTACCAATGTGATTCCGGCAGCTTCAGCCATTTCAATAATAGCAGTTTTATTATCCCTCAAAATACCGTACCTGGCCGTTACCTTTTTTCCCATAGGTCCTGTAACATCTATGTTTATAAACTGTCCACCCAGACCTGAGATAAGAGCCTCTGTGGTACCCTCTCCACCATCAGCTAAGGGTCTGACCTCTACCTCATGATTTCCGGTTTTCATTATTCCACGTTTGGCAGCTTCTCCCGCCTCCATAGACGTTAGACTACCTTTAAATGAATCAATTGCTACGACTACTTTCATTAAAAAGACTCCCTTTGGCTGATCATAATTCGTTTTTCCTAAATATTTAGCAGATGAGGAAATAGTTATGCTTTACGCATTCTTTTTTATTACAACGGGCCATATACACATGGCAAACAAAAGCATCACAAACCTTGCCAGGAAATTGCCCCAGTGTCCACCAAATGCGGCAACTACAGTTGCCGGGGCAAACAATTCCTTCCATGCAAAGGTGATTGCAGTTCCTATGGATACAAGTAGTGGCAGATTCTTTGAACCAAATGGAATTTCATAATGTATGTAATGTCTTTCTACATAACTTCCAATCAAAAAGCCAAGCAGTGCTCCACACGCTTTAAAACAGTCATTCATCATTTTCTGCGGATCCACCAATAAATTACCTGCTGTATCGTAGTCCATAGGATATGATTTAAGCTGTATATATGCTAATGAAGCAAATACAAAAACTATTCCTATAGCTGTAAGAATGTCTATTATTTTTTCATTCCCATCTATTTTTTTGGATACAAGCACAACCACATATATTGTTATCACTGATTCTATAAAACCAACGATTACATCCTGCGGTGTATGCACGCCAAGATAGTTTCGGGAGAAACCTGTTAGTATGATCAAAACCGCGCATAAAACGGCAAGCCATTTGCGTTTATCTTTTTGCCAGACAAAAATTGTTCCATAATCAGTCGCTGCTACACGTGTATGTCCACTGGGAAATGAATAACCTGTTGCTGCTACCTTGGAATCACCTGCAGGTTCGATCAGATCAGATCGTATCCATGGACGGTAAGCACATACTGTCAGCTTTATGAGCCCATTTATCAATTCTCCAACCCAATGATTTGTCAGGAATATATATCCCCATTTCTTATCAACACCCCAGAAAATCACAAATGGAAGAAAAGGCAAAATATCTACCGCGAATTTAGAAATAGCATTAAACAATTCGTCAAATAGCCCTCCCGTAGCATTTCTAATCTCCTGTAACCACAACAAATACTGAATATCCATTACTTAGTCCTCCTCATAAGTTATCACTTATATATATACTTTGTTTCTTACTCCCATTTTTCCCATTAATCTCTTATTTCTTATTTCTCAGTTTAAAGATATGCGTCTTCTGCTATCTACATTTAATTATAGTATGGCAGGTGAAAAGATAAAGGCCAAATAGAATAGATTATATTCTTGTTTTTTTTACCAAATCAGTATCCTGTCTTCCGGTGCAAGATACATTCCATCACCTTCCTGTACATCATAAAACTCCTGGAATTGTTCCTGTTGCTGAAGAACAGCATTGACTCTCAGATAAGAAAGTGGATGAGGATCATTTTGAAGTATGTACAGATCATTTTCATAAGTAGATATATGTCCGGCCTGCTGGGCAAAGGCATTAAAGAACTTATCATAATCAAAGTTCTCTTCCTTCTCTGCAAGTTTTAATATTACTTCAATACCTGTCATATCAGCAATGGCCTCAGTTGAGAGTACCTTGCCATTACAGTTATAGCCTTCAAAAACCGTAATTCCGTCATAATAGCTTTCAACCTTGGAGAGTTTCTCTTTAAGTGTTTCCATATCCTCATCTGTAAGAATATTGCCATTCTGACCATCCTTATCATACAAAACGCCGTATTCATCAAAGCCATGACTCATTTCATGCCCTATAACATGTCCAAGTCTGGCATATAACTCTTCCTTGCTGATATCCCCGGTCAAGCCTTTTTCATTCATTATTCCATAAGTGATAAGGAACTTATTCTGTTCTCGAATCATTTTGGCATTTGGTTCAAGTACACTCCAGATATTCCAGGCCTCGACTTCATTATCTACCTTGCCTTCTGCATACTTTTTTGCATTATCCTGGTTAAAATGAGCAAGTTCTACT
>JAILBM010000448.1 GCA_024680925.1 Butyrivibrio sp. | reverse complement strand
TCTCTTTGACTTAGAAACATACTTTGTAACAGCAAGTGTAAGTGCTGTAGCAATGATTGCCATGATAAGTACTACTACGATAAGTTCTACAAGTGAGAAACCTTTGTTATTCTTCTTCATAATTTTTCGCTCCTTCATTTTAAAAAAATTTGTTATTTTTGTTTTCCCCCAGCGTTCCCTGCTTGGGATATATATCAATATGAACCATCGTTCCCCCTACAGTCCATATAGATAACTGATTGTGTAAAATTGTGAAACTTTGTGTAATCATCTCGCTAAATGAGCATTTAGCGAAATAATGGTAAATAGGAGCGAAAAAAATTGCCTGAGAATACAAAATTGTGTCTCAGGCAGTTCTATATATTGGAAATTTTTGAAATAGATGTTTAAGGCAGTTCCATATATTGAAAAATTTTAAAATATAATTTTATACATCTGAAGAAGCTATGCATGTTTTTTGTGTTTATTTGTATCAAAATAATCAGTTAGAGCAAGCATAAATATAAAATTATAGGATATATCTGTTAGATGATGCTCAATAGTACAATCTAAAGCAATTACACACATAATGAACATAAAAAGGTAGTTTTCGGATTTAAAGGCACGATACTGTATAAATAATGAGAGCAATAGTACAATTGCAAAAATAACTATACCATCGCAAAAAATTATTCTCATAAAAGATGAATCGAGCCAAAAATAATCAGAAAAGGTATTTGAACTTTTAATTTCTCTATGAGCAAGCTTAACTGCAATGCCGGGAGCTGCAGTCATCAATAAGGATATGAGAGATGTCGTAACTCCGTACAAATAAAGTTTCTTTGCAAAAAGAATACAAGCGATTATAATAAGTAAAATAATTACAAGCGCATATGAAAAACGGTAAAAACCCGCTTTTTCAAAATCTAGCAGATTTATTGCATTAGAGGATGCGTCTGCATCTGCGGCTGCAGAACCACCGTTTCCGTTCTGTTTGATATACCGCCCAAATAAATCAAGTCCGAATTCGTCAAAGGCATAAGCCGTGAGGGCAAATCTTGCTGTAAAGGTATTATTCGGAAAAATGTAAGGATAATAACTATATAATGCAGTCAATAAACAGAAGCTTATATAAGCAAGAGGATATATTAAAAACATAATGTACTTAAAATGATAAAAAAAGCTTTTCTTTTTGTATTTTTGAAAAAGAAATTCGATGCTTATCCCTGCAAGAGCAACTAAGATACATAAAGAAGCCGTTTTGGCCATAGCAATAAAAAAACAGACTTCAAATGTTATAAGTGCTATTATTATAGTTTGATTGTCGGGAATAAATTTCCTTAAAATTATGTAAGCCATTACAAGAAAAAAAACATGAGCTCCAAAGTCCGTACAATAAATTATTCCAAGTGAACGGCGGCCGGGCGAGTAAATGTAATCGCTTATCAATCCTGCTTGTGATGATAATAGGGCTACCAGCATGATAACAGTTCCGGTTATCAAGAGAGGCTTTAAGATTTTTTTATAAGATTTACCGAGGCAGGCAGCAATGCAAAGCAAGAAATCAAATACTTTACTTGTATCATATGAGCTAGAGGTAACGGAATACATTATTGCAGCTACAATGAGAATAACGGCAGTAATTTTGCATAATTTATCAACTTGTTCTTCAAATAAAATCGTAAATATTATTGTTAATAAACTAGTTAAAGTGAATAGAAATGTAATTATTGCAAAAAATATTTGGTAAAAAGCTCCCATATACACATATCCTGGCGGTAACGTGGTGGTATCAAGGAAAGTATCAGCAAACTGGACGCAAAGAAGCACGCAAAAAATGTTATTTAGAATATTTTTGTACTTGAAATAAAAGCTTCTAAAAACATCAAGAAGACTTTTGGATTGAGTTTTATTACTGATTTCGATTGTTTTAAAGCCAGCAAATGGATTATTTATGGATGTATTGTCTGAGACTTTTTTGTTTTCTTTCATATATACACACTCGTCCTTGATTTTTTATTTGATTATATCATTTTTGAAAAGAAAAAACAATTGTCTCTTTTTTATTGTTTTTTGTATGATAATGGAGTATAATCCCATCTTTGACAGTTTAAATGAATAAAATCCTGACTAGCCCAGTATATATAGGGCTTTGCAGGATTTTTGTTTTCATAATACGAAAACATTCTTCGATTTCCCATCTTTTCTTATTGATTTTGATTATTTCATCTATTCTTATATCATCTAGATTTGTACAAACAGCATAGAATCCATCATACATCTGTTCATTTTCTATAGTTTTTAAGGTTGGCTGTTCATTCTGGTTTCCAGGATATATGTCAAATGCTAGAGGTATTCCGTCGTAATCCATAAATAATCCCATACCTACTAA
>JAILBM010000447.1 GCA_024680925.1 Butyrivibrio sp. | reverse complement strand
ACTTTAAGTTCACCAAGCATGTTAATAATATTTTTTCTAATGACCTTATCCTTGTAAACATCATTTTCTATGTTATCACAAAATGATTTATCAAGCTTTATAACATCAAAGTCCAGATGTTTAAAAATGTTTATGGATGAGTATCCTGTTCCGAAGTCATCCATTGCCACATTAACACCTATGCTGTGCATCTGGGAAATGAACTTCTTAAGAGCCTTCATATCATCGTAGCCTGAGGTTTCAGTCATTTCGATTTCAATATACTTGGAATCAATATTGTATTTGGATAAAATCTGCATGGTATCTTCACCCAAATTAGGATTCTGAAGATTCATCTTGGAATAGTTTATGGATACAGGTACCGGTTCAATTCCCTGATCCAGCCATCTTCTTATATCACTGCAGACAGTTTCAAGCATAAATTTGTCCAGTTCCCTTATAACACTGTCCGTTTCAATAGCTTCAAGAAACTCCTCTGATAAAACCACTTTGCCATCCCTGTTCCATCTGACAAGGGCTTCACAGCCGCACATTTCATTGGTATCTATATTCACCTTGGGCTGATAGTATGGCTGCAGCTCTCCATTTTGAATGATCTTAGGGAATGAAGAAACCATACGTTTATGTTCCATAATGGTTTTGGACATTTCTTCAGTAAATGTAACCATGTCATTCTGAGTCTTTCTGGCCATATCAAATGCAACCGTGGCATTTCCCATTACGCTCATAAACTTATCGCCGGGTTGAATATCATATATGCCATATCGGGCTCTTACAGGGACCGAAACTATGCTGTCCTGAAAATGTATATCTATATTTACCTCAGCCATGTATTGTAAAAAGTCCTCAGTTTTATCCTTTTTTAACAATACAAAAAAATTATCGCCACCAAGTCTGCATACATATTCATCCTCTTGCGCATATCTGTATGCATATAAAGCAAGCTGACAAATAATATTGTCACCGTTTCTTATTCCATATTTATTATTTATATACTGGAAATTCTTAAGATTGAAATAAACAGCCGTATAGTTTTTAAGAACGTTGTTCTCATAAAGCTTAGCCCCGATTCTTCTGAGTCCGTGATTATCTATAAGCCCTGTCATTATATCAAGGTATTGAACTTCAGAAAGAGTTTTGGCCATGGAAGCATTGGTCAAATAGGCTGTTACAATATTGGCAATTGCACGAATATAATGCTTTTCCAAATCTGACCACTGATAACCTGCAGTAGGATAAAAGGTTGTTTCTATATGATGATTTTGAAGGCTTTCGTAATGAACCTGAAATGCACTGTCAAAATCTCCTGCCTTGGAATCATATGAATATTTATAACGTGTATTTTTTCCGGACAGCTCAAATACATTTGGTATTACTACCAAATGTACTTCAGTTTTTGCCAAATGCATATAATTGGCCAGTTTCTGCAGATTACTGCTAAACTGGATAAAATTTGCATCCACATCCGGATTGGATAAATCAACAGTTTCAATAACCGATGCCAGTTCTTCCCAAATATCGAAATCGTTCATATTACCCCTTTACACATAAACTAAATGATATATTATCATTCTACCATAATACGTAAAATTAAACTATTACATCCTCTCAGGAGCATCGAAGCCCAGAAGATCAATTCCTGTTTCAAGAACCTTAAGTGTTGTAGCAAGAAGAGCTATATAACTCTGTTTCTTATTTTCATCACTTTCAGCAAGGATCTTGGTCTCATGATAAAAGCTGTTAAAGTCATTGGCAAGCTCATAAATATATGCGCAGATTCTGTTAGGCATAAGATCTCTTGCTGCACTTTCCACTGCATCAGCAAATCTTGTAACCTGAAGCATAAGTGTCTTCTGATTATCGGTATCCGCATCTGCAAGAAGAGCCTCTTTAACAGATTTTCCTTCCTGCTCATATCTGTTAAGAATAGACTTAATACGAACTATTGTATAAAGAATATATGGGCCTGTATCTCCTTCAAATGAAGTGAACTTGTCTATATCAAAGATATAATCCTTGGATGGCTGGTTTGAAAGATCACCATATTTAATAGCAGCAAGGGCTACTTTATGAGCAGTATCCTTAGCTTCAGCATCGTCTATATCAGGAGTTCCTTCTTTGATTCTTGAATACATCTTCTCATCTATTTCTGATATGAGATTTTCAAGACGCATTACTCCGCCGGCTCTTGTTTTGAATGGTTTTCCATCTTTACCGTTCATAGTACCAAAGCCAACAAAGGAAAGACCTGTTTCAGGCATAACAAGCTTTGTCTTTCTTGCACATCTAAATACCTGTGTAAAGTAAAGCTCCTGTCTCTTATCTACAACATAGACAAGTCCTTCAGGATGAAACTCCTTCATACGTGTATCTATGGTGGCAAGATCTGTTGTATTGTAAAGTGAAGCTCCGTCTGATTTTAAGATCATACATGGTGGAACTTCCTTGGTATCCGTTTCTTCTGCCACATCAACTACCAAAGCTCCCTGGCTTTCATGAGCATAGCCATGGCTCTTCATATAATCAACCATTCCCGGGATTACTTCATGAACGTCTGACTCTCCTCTCCAAAGATCAAAAGAAACATTAAGATTCTTATAGTTCTTTTTAAGATCGGCAATTGATACATTCATAATGTGATGCCATAAAGCTCTGTAGCCCTTATCACCATCCTGTAAAAGCTTTGTTGCTTCCATGGCTGCTGCCTTAAATTCTTCATCTTCCTTAGAACGGGCACTGGCTGCAGGATATATTTTTTCCAGTTCTGAAATGGTAAAAGGTGCTTCCTTTGGATAAGGTCCTGTATGCTCAGGATCAAAATAAGGAAGATCAGGCTGTTCCTCTTTAAGCTGGGAAATAATAAGTCCCATCTGAAGTCCCCAGTCACCCATATGGATATCACCGGTTACATCATTACCTGTATATTTAAGGATTCTCTTGATGCTCTCGCCAATTACAGCTGAGCGCAGATGTCCAACGTGAAGAGGCTTGGCAACATTAGGTCCGCCGTAATCGATTATTATCTTTGGCTGATGACCGGGCTGAGTTACTCCAAACTTCTTTTCATGGAGCATTTTTACTATGTATTCTCTAATAAATGTTTTGCTTAATTTAATATTTAAAAATCCGGGTTTTACTGATTCTACAGACTCAAACTTATCATTATCCTGAAGCTTTTGAGCTATTTCATCAGCAATGATAAAGGGTGCCTTATGATACTGCTTGGCACCTGCCATGGCACCGTTACACTGATATTCACAAAGATCAGGTCTGTTGGAAATAGTTACCTTTCCCAGTTCTTTGTCATAGCCTGCACTTTCAAATGCATCAGATACTTCTTTTGAAATCAAATCAATTAACTTATCCAAAATAGTTCCTCTTTCTTATATTAATTCTTACTGTTATCTTGCGTTAGTATATCACACATTTAATCTATTCGCATTCAATTGCAATTCTCTTTTAATTCTTTTTCCCGTTCTCTCTGCAGTCTTGAAAACTCGCATCCGCAAAAATCCTGTCTATAGAGTCCAAACTTATGTGAAAGTTCAATTGAACGTTTATAACCGTTTTTCTTTTTAAAATCAGAGGGTAAAAAAAGTACTCCGTACTTATCCCCCATTTCTCTACCGATTCTGTTAAGTCTTTCCGCATCCTTTAAAGGGCTTATGGTAAGAGTTGTGGTAAAGCAGTCAAAATCATTATCTTTGGCGATTATGGCAGATTCCTCAAGACGCATTTCAAAACAGATAGTGCACCTGTCTCCTCCTTCAGGGCAGCCTTCAAAGCCTTTTACCCTTTCCAAAAATATCTTTGGATCATAATTTCCTTCCAGGATATTTATTTTCCTGGCATGATTTGTTGAATTCATCCCTGTGAAATCAGCTGAATCTACCTGACTGTTATATTCAGCAATAAGTCTTTTTTCCTCTTCAACTCTTTTATGATATTCCTCAGAGCGCATGATATTGGGATTATAATAAAAAACAGTTATATCAAAATATTCCCTCAAATACTCCAGGCAATAGGAAGAGCATGGAGCACAACAAGCATGAAGAAGAAGCTTGGGATATTTATTTTCACTTTGCTTTTTTTCTATAAACTGTTCCAGTTGTTTCGAATAATTTTCTTTATTAGCCACTTTATATACTTCCGTATTTTTTAATACTACAAACCATTTTCTGTGTAAGAGGAATTTTAACACAACTATCAGTCTGTGTTCAATTATTTATTGCTTTTTAATATTTACAGTCTTAAAATAATATTGTTATTGCAATATTGCACTTGTCGTATAACGGCTAATACGTTAGCTTCCCAAGCTGAAGACGAGGGTTCGACTCCCTTCAGGTGCTTTATAAAACGCCGAATTATAGGTTTCCTTATAATTCGGCGTTTTTTTATACTTATTATTTACAAATATATATTACTGAACACTACTTCTGTACTGTACAGGTGTCATTCCGTATTTTTTCTTAAATAGTCTGTTAAAGTGCTCTACATTCTGATAGCCTGAAGCCTCAGCAACTCTTTCAACCTTCATATTTCCGTTTCTTAAAAGTGTGCTGGCCTTCTTGAGTCTTATCTTCTTAACATTTTCTCCAAAGGTTGCACCGGATTTTTCCTTAATGTATTTGGAAAGATATGGTTTCGACAGATAGAATTCACGTGAAAGATCATCAAGGGTAACAGTCTGATAATTTTCCTGAATATAGTTAATGATAGCGCTTATTCTCTCATCCTTACCATTGTTATCATTTCTTACACTTTCAATCTGATTAACGGCTACACAAAGGGCATTTATGGATGACTTGATAATATCCTCATCTATACCTACACCCCAAAGCTTCACACCATTGCAGGTTATTCCAACATAGGCAACAGCCTTTGAAGATGAACCTCTGCTAAGGGCATGCTCTTCATAAGTTGAAAGCTCATAGCTGATGTTAAAGTACTGTTTAAATGCATTACTTACGGCATCAAGACGTCCATTACCGTTAGCTGCGATAATATGCTGTCTGCCTGCATGCTGAATTGTCATCTCTGCAAGAATACCGTCAATCTGTTTGAAGTGACACTCCACCACCTGGAAAACAATATCATTATGAACATATTTATCTTCAAATATCTGATAAATACGTGAAGGAGCAAGCTCTGCATGCTCTCTGTCTGAGATATCCTTAATTGTATAACTAAGGTCTGTCTGCATATCCTTAGGTACCATCATTCCATAGTTGGTCTTAAGGATGTAGCTTACACCGCCTTTACCGGACTGGGAGTTGATACGGATAACGTCACCGTCATACTGTCTTCCGATATCCTTGGGATCGATAGGAAGATATGGCACAGTCCATTTTCCATTGTCCTTTCCTGCCTCATGCCAGGAAAAGCCTTTGGAAATAGCATCCTGATGTGAGCCTGAAAAAGCAGTAAATACAAGATTTCCTGCATATGGCTGACGATCATGTATAGTCATTCTGGTAAGTCTCTCATAAGCTCCTGCGATTTTGTTAATATCTGAAAAATCAAGCTTAGGATCAACACCATGGGAAAACATATTAAGAGCAAGGGTTACGATATCAACATTACCTGTTCTCTCACCATTTCCAAAAAGAGTTCCCTCTATTCTGTCAGCACCGGCAAGGCAACCCAGCTCTGCATCAGAAATACCGCACCCTCTGTCATTATGTGGGTGAAGAGAAAGTGTAACAGCATCTCTGTATTTCATGTTCTTGCTAAGATATTCAACCTGAGTCGCAAATACATGAGGCATAGCTATCTGAACAGTGGTAGGAATATTGATTACTACCTTATTTTCAGGTTTTGGCTGCCATACATCAAGAACTGCATTGCAGACCTCCAAAGCATAATCGACTTCAGTTCCCGGGAAGCTTTCAGGTGAATACTCAAATGAGAAATTACCCTGAGTTTCCTTTGCAAGTCTGTCAAGAAGCTTAGCACCCTCTACAGCTATTCTCTTAACCTCTTCCTTATCCTTTTTAAACACCTGCTCACGCTGTGCAACAGAGGTTGAGTTATATAAATGTATAATAGCCCTTGGTGCTCCCTTTACTGCCTCAAAGGTTCTCTTAATGATATGTTCCCTTGCCTGGGTAAGAACCTGAACGGTAACATCATCGGGAATCATATTTTTATCAATAAGTGTTCTGGCAAATTCATATTCTGTTTCTGAAGCTGCAGGAAATCCGATTTCGATTTCCTTAAAGCCTATATCAACAAGCATCTGAAAAAATTCGAGTTTTTCATCAAGACTCATAGGCTCTATAAGGGCCTGATTTCCATCTCTTAAATCAACGCTGCACCAGATTGGCGGATGATCAACATAGTCTTTTTTTACCCAGTCATAGGTGCATTTAGGTGGCATAAAATACTGTCTCTGATACTTTTCGAAATTCTTCATAAAAGGACCTCCCCTTATCCTGAGCCCGGCCCAGGATTTTCTATACTTGTGACTTACGAAATCTATTTTAGTTGTAATACTATAAATCATTTGAAACAGAGTAAAATTAATGTTTCAGAAAATTCAGATATAATAAATATTATCAACTTATCTTGATGAATATTAGCATACCACGATTATAAAAAAATTTCATTGATATTTTTAATCACTTTTATTGATTTATATTAATCTATTATAGGGACATTTCTTTACATAAATCTGTATAAAAGCATGTATCCAGCAGATAAGACAATTAAAAATAATATA
>JAILBM010000446.1 GCA_024680925.1 Butyrivibrio sp. | reverse complement strand
ATTTTTACATTTTCCACAAGATCATTCATTCTGTTAAGTGTCTTTAAAAAAGTAGACTTACCACAACCTGATGGTCCAATAAATGCAGTGACCGCATTTTTTCTAATATTTAAACTTACATCATTAAGCGCATGGTTATCTCCATAGTATAGATTTAGGTTTTCAACTGTTATTTTCACATTATCTATCATCTGTTTTTCCTCTTAACATCAATCTTTTCAGCCAGCTTTTTAGTCCCTAAATTTATGATAAATACAAGTATCAAAAGAACTACTGCTATTCCAAAAGCTGTATCAAAATCACCCTCACTAGTTGCCGATAAGTATAGCTGAACTGTCATTGTACCTCCAGATTGAGATAATTTTGAAAATAATCCTTCCAAACTTTTCGGAAGACCCTTTGCACTTCCGGCAGTAAATAAAAGAGCTGCAGATTCTCCGACAATTCTACCTATTGCCAAGATCACTCCGGTAATAATTCCTGGCATTGAGGATGGCAATAAAATAGTCCTTATTGTATACCACTTGCCTGCACCAAGTCCTACAGCACCTTGCCTATAGCTTTCCGGCACTGTCTTTAATGCTTCTTGTGTATTCCTGGTTATCAGTGGCAGTACCATCAAAATAAGTGTAAGAGAACCTGTTATAAGTGAATATCCAAGGCCAAGAGTCTGTCCAAAAAACAACATTCCAAAAAGACCAAATATTATGGATGGAATACCTGATAAAGTTTCAGTAGCAAACTCTATGATATCTACAAATCTTCCTTTTTTGGCATATTCGTTTAGATAAATTGCCGCACCGACTCCTATGGGTGTTGCAATCAGCATAGTAAGCAGGATGATCAATAACGTATTTACTATATTGCCTACTATACCTATATTGCCTTTCATTACAGAGGTAACAGTTGTCAAAAAATTTAAATTTACGCTTCCTACACCTTTTATAAATACATAAACGATTATTCCGATAAGTAAAGCAACCGAAAAGGCTGCGCACAGATATATTAAAAAAAGTGTCAAAATATCTTTTATCTTTTGAAGGCTCCATTTAAAGGATAATGCTGAATTATCATTCATCTATAGACGCCTCCTTCCTCAGCTTTTGCAGTACCAAATTCACGATCATAATAAATATGTACAGGATAAGACCTACTGTAAAAAGTACTTGTCTGTGAAGTCCTTCTGCATAGCCCATTTCACTTACAAGCTGCGTAGTAAGAAATCTCACTGAGTTAAATGGAAGTGGCAAATTAACAGATCCTCCTGCCACCATATTTATTGCCATAGCTTCTCCAAGAGCTCTTCCAATGCCAAGAACAACTCCGGTCATAATTCCAGACCTTGCTGCAGGAATCGTCACTTTAAAAATTGTCTGCATCTTACTTGCACCCAAAGCCAGAGAAGCCTCATTGATATGCTTAGGTACTGCTTTTATTGAAGTTGAGCTAACATTGACCACCGTAGGTAAAATCATTATAGCCAGAACTATTATTGCCGATATAAGATTTGATCCCCCGGTAAATTGGTGCGTAGCAGAGTCTTTAAAAATTATTTTTTCCAGTCTATACATAAATGGATTTAATATCATAAGTCCTAAGAGGCCATATATAACCGAAGGAATTGCTGCCAATAGTTCTACCGCAGGCTCTACCAGTTTTGCCAACCTTTTATTGGCAACCTTTGTCAAAAAAATTGCTGTAAGTAGTCCTATCGGAACACCAATCAATACACTCACACTTGTTCCTACTATAGATGTAAAAATTATATAAAGGATTCCATAAGATGGATCTTTAGCAGTTGGTCTCCAGCTTGTGCCAAATAGTAACTGAAAAACTCCGACATTATTAAATGCCGGAGTACCTTTGGCAATCATGTAAACCGTAATTGAAATAACTGCAAAGATCTGGGTGACCGCACATACTATGAAAATATATTTTGCCACCCTCTCTACGGCATTCATCTTTGCTTTATTTTTCATGATATACCTTTCTTACTCTGGAAGTATCAGTCCAACAGTAGAAATAACTTCCTGACCTTTATCTGATTTGATATATTCAAACCATGCCTTTACCAGCTCACTCTGAGCATCTATTTCACCCAATGTAGCCATTACAAACGGACGTGAAAGCATATATTGTCCAGATACAATATTCTCTTCAGTTGCAGCAATACCATTAAGTGCTATACTTAACACTTCATCACTAACAGCATCAAGAGAAATATATCCTATTGCTCCTTTTGTTGATGCAACCTTAGCAAGTACTGCACCGGTTGAATCGAGCTCTTGGGCATAAGTGCATGCATCCTCTACTTCCAAAAGCTCTTCAAATGCACCTCGTGTTCCAGATCCAGCTTCTCTTCCGATGACAACGATTGCTTCATCGCTTCCACCAAGCTCTGACCAGTTAGTCAGTTCTCCTTTGTAGATAGATACAAGCTGTTCTGTAGTAAGATCAGATACGCTATTGTCTTTATCAGTGATTACTGCGATTCCGTCAATAGCAACGATGTTTTCCACAGCTCCACTTTCTTTTTCTGCGTCTTTTAAACCGCGTGATGCATTTCCTATATTAGTGCTACCCTGAATAAGTGATTCTATTCCCGCACTTGATCCTGTATATTCAACAGTAACTGTCACTTCAGGATTTGCTTCCATAAAGCTCTCACTCATTGCTTCACAGAGTTTTTCCATTGATGTGCTTCCAGCAAGTGTGATACTTCCACTAAGGCTAGATGTTTCCTCTGAATTGTCTGTTACTTCTGCACTTTCTTCTGTTACTGTTTCTTCAGCAGCTTTACTTTCAACAACATCTTCTTGTGAGGCTGTATTCTCAGTTGCTGTGGCAGATGATGATCCACATCCTGCAAGACTTCCCATCATCATAACTGCCGTAATTCCAGCAATCATTGTCTTAACAAATTTATTTCTCATTTTGAACCTCCTATGATTCTTTTATTTTTTTCTCTTGTTATGACAATGATTATTCTATTGACACTGTGTAAAACCTATAATCATTTTCTGGTAAAAGATTTGTAAAAGTTTGTATTGCCAAATTTTACTATGTTTATCATAAATACTTTTGTTACAACAAAAAATTCCTCCTTAGTAGACTTTGTTTAACTTATCTACTAAGGAGGAACTGTATTAATCAATCACTTAGACTTTTGTCGCTTTACTCAAAAAACGTGCAACAGGCCATTTGAAGGCGACTATCGTCGCAGGGCCTATTTGCCTCTTTTGCTTAGCGGATTATATCTTCCATTTTTCCGCTTCTTCTCTTCCCAAAATAAATCTGCGATATAATCCTTCTTTTGCAACAAGTTCCTCATGACTTCCTCTGTCGACAATTTTTCCATCGTCAACAACAAGTATCTGGTCAGCATTTCTAACAGTTTTTAATCTGTGTGCAATCATTATGATTGTTTTATTTTCTGTCAGTTTTGCTATAGCCTTTTGCAATCTATCCTCATTTTCAGGATCCACGTTGGCTGTTGCCTCATCTAATATGATTACTGGTGAGTCTTTAAGGATTGCTCTTGCAATAGATATTCTCTGCTTTTCACCGCCGGAGAGAGATGCACCTCCCTCTCCAATTATTGTATTGTAACCATCAGGAAGAGATTCTATAAAGTCATCACATGCCGCTTCTTTTGCAGCCCTGACAACATCCTCGTGTGTGGCATTTGGCGATCCAAATTTTATGTTATTCTCGATGGTATCTGCAAAGAGATAAACATTTTGAAACACCATACTGATTTGTGACATAAGAGCTTCCAAAGTATATTCTTTAATATTTCTTCCGCCCATAATCACTTCTCCAGAATCCACATCCCAGAATCTAGCAATTAAGTTACAAATAGTAGTTTTACCGGAACCACTTGTTCCTACAATTGCAGTGGTTGTTTTATCTTGAATACTGAAACTGATATCGCTCAACACCTGTTTCTTTTCATATGAAAAGAAACAGGTGTTGAGCGATATCAGTTTCAGTATTCAAGATAAAACAACCACTGCAATTGTAGGAACAAGTGGTTCCGGTAAAACTACTATTTGTAACTTAATTGCTAGATTCTGGGATGTGGATTCTGGAGAAGTGATTATGGGCGGAAGAAATATTAAAGAATATACTTTGGAAGCTCTTATGTCACAAATCAGTATGGTGTTTCAAAATGTTTATCTCTTTGCAGATACCATCGAGAATAACATAAAATTTGGATCGCCAAATGCCACACACGAGGATGTTGTCAGGGCTGCAAAAGAAGCGGCATGTGATGACTTTATAGAATCTCTTCCTGATGGTTACAATACAATAATTGGAGAGGGAGGTGCATCTCTCTCCGGCGGTGAAAAGCAGAGAATATCTATTGCAAGAGCAATCCTTAAAGACTCACCAGTAATCATATTAGATGAGGCAACAGCCAACGTGGATCCTGAAAATGAGGATAGATTGCAAAAGGCTATAGCAAAACTGACAGAAAATAAAACAATCATAATGATTGCACACAGATTAAAAACTGTTAGAAATGCTGACCAGATACTTGTTGTTGACGATGGAAAAATTGTCGACAGAGGAAGTCATGAGGAACTTGTTGCAAAAGAAGGATTATATCGCAGATTTATTTTGGGAAGAGAAGAAGCGGAAAAATGGAAGATATAATCCGCTAAGCAAAAGAGGCAAATAGGCCCTGCGACGATAGTCGCCTTCAAATGGCCTGTTGCACGTTTTTTGAGTAAAGCGACAAAAGTCTAAGTGATTGATTAATACAGTTCCTCCTTAGTAGATAAGTTAAACAAAGTCTACTAAGGAGGAATTTTTTGTTGTAACAAAAGTATTTATGATAAACATAGTAAAATTTGGCAATACAAACTTTTACAAATCTTTTACCAGAAAATGATTATAGGTTTTACACAGTGTCAATAGAATAATCATTGTCATAACAAGAGAAAAAAATAAAAGAATCATAGGAGGTTCAAAATGAGAAATAAATTTGTTAAGACAATGATTGCTGGAATTACGGCAGTTATGATGATGGGAAGTCTTGCAGGATGTGGATCATCATCTGCCACAGCAACTGAGAATACAGCCTCACAAGAAGATGTTGTTGAAAGTAAAGCTGCTGAAGAAACAGTAACAGAAGAAAGTGCAGAAGTAACAGACAATTCAGAGGAAACATCTAGCCTTAGTGGAAGTATCACACTTGCTGGAAGCACATCAATGGAAAAACTCTGTGAAGCAATGAGTGAGAGCTTTATGGAAGCAAATCCTGAAGTGACAGTTACTGTTGAATATACAGGATCAAGTGCGGGAATAGAATCACTTATTCAGGGTAGCACTAATATAGGAAATGCATCACGCGGTTTAAAAGACGCAGAAAAAGAAAGTGGAGCTGTGGAAAACATCGTTGCTATTGACGGAATCGCAGTAATCACTGATAAAGACAATAGCGTATCTGATCTTACTACAGAACAGCTTGTATCTATCTACAAAGGAGAACTGACTAACTGGTCAGAGCTTGGTGGAAGCGATGAAGCAATCGTTGTCATCGGAAGAGAAGCTGGATCTGGAACACGAGGTGCATTTGAAGAGCTTTTGGAAGTAGAGGATGCATGCACTTATGCCCAAGAGCTCGATTCAACCGGTGCAGTACTTGCTAAGGTTGCATCAACAAAAGGAGCAATAGGATATATTTCTCTTGATGCTGTTAGTGATGAAGTGTTAAGTATAGCACTTAATGGTATTGCTGCAACTGAAGAGAATATTGTATCTGGACAATATATGCTTTCACGTCCGTTTGTAATGGCTACATTGGGTGAAATAGATGCTCAGAGTGAGCTGGTAAAGGCATGGTTTGAATATATCAAATCAGATAAAGGTCAGGAAGTTATTTCTACTGTTGGACTGATACTTCCAGAGTAAGAAAGGTATATCATGAAAAATAAAGCAAAGATGAATGCCGTAGAGAGGGTGGCAAAATATATTTTCATAGTATGTGCGGTCACCCAGATCTTTGCAGTTATTTCAATTACGGTTTACATGATTGCCAAAGGTACTCCGGCATTTAATAATGTCGGAGTTTTTCAGTTACTATTTGGCACAAGCTGGAGACCAACTGCTAAAGATCCATCTTATGGAATCCTTTATATAATTTTTACATCTATAGTAGGAACAAGTGTGAGTGTATTGATTGGTGTTCCGATAGGACTACTTACAGCAATTTTTTTGACAAAGGTTGCCAATAAAAGGTTGGCAAAACTGGTAGAGCCTGCGGTAGAACTATTGGCAGCAATTCCTTCGGTTATATATGGCCTCTTAGGACTTATGATATTAAATCCATTTATGTATAGACTGGAAAAAATAATTTTTAAAGACTCTGCTACGCACCAATTTACCGGGGGATCAAATCTTATATCGGCAATAATAGTTCTGGCTATAATGATTTTACCTACGGTGGTCAATGTTAGCTCAACTTCAATAAAAGCAGTACCTAAGCATATCAATGAGGCTTCTCTGGCTTTGGGTGCAAGTAAGATGCAGACAATTTTTAAAGTGACGATTCCTGCAGCAAGGTCTGGAATTATGACCGGAGTTGTTCTTGGCATTGGAAGAGCTCTTGGAGAAGCTATGGCAATAAATATGGTGGCAGGAGGATCTGTTAATTTGCCACTTCCATTTAACTCAGTGAGATTTCTTACTACGCAGCTTGTAAGTGAAATGGGCTATGCAGAAGGACTTCACAGACAAGTACTTTTTACAGTAGGTCTTATCCTGTACATATTTATTATGATCGTGAATTTGGTACTGCAAAAGCTGAGGAAGGAGGCGTCTATAGATGAATGATAATTCAGCATTATCCTTTAAATGGAGCCTTCAAAAGATAAAAGATATTTTGACACTTTTTTTAATATATCTGTGCGCAGCCTTTTCGGTTGCTTTACTTATCGGAATAATCGTTTATGTATTTATAAAAGGTGTAGGAAGCGTAAATTTAAATTTTTTGACAACTGTTACCTCTGTAATGAAAGGCAATATAGGTATAGTAGGCAATATAGTAAATACGTTATTGATCATCCTGCTTACTATGCTGATTGCAACACCCATAGGAGTCGGTGCGGCAATTTATCTAAACGAATATGCCAAAAAAGGAAGATTTGTAGATATCATAGAGTTTGCTACTGAAACTTTATCAGGTATTCCATCCATAATATTTGGTCTTTTTGGAATGTTGTTTTTTGGACAGACTCTTGGCCTTGGATATTCACTTATAACAGGTTCTCTTACACTTATTTTGATGGTACTGCCACTGATAACCAGGAATACACAAGAAGCATTAAAGACAGTGCCGGAAAGCTATAGGCAAGGTGCTGTAGGACTTGGTGCAGGCAAGTGGTATACAATAAGGACTATTTTATTGCCATCCTCAATGCCAGGAATTATTACCGGAGTGATCTTGGCAATAGGTAGAATTGTCGGAGAATCTGCAGCTCTTTTATTTACTGCCGGAAGTGCAAAGGGTCTTCCGAAAAGTTTGGAAGGATTATTTTCAAAATTATCTCAATCTGGAGGTACAATGACAGTTCAGCTATACTTATCGGCAACTAGTGAGGGTGATTTTGATACAGCTTTTGGAATAGCAGTAGTTCTTTTGATACTTGTATTTATCATAAATTTAGGGACTAAAAAGCTGGCTGAAAAGATTGATGTTAAGAGGAAAAACAGATGATAGATAATGTGAAAATAACAGTTGAAAACCTAAATCTATACTATGGAGATAACCATGCGCTTAATGATGTAAGTTTAAATATTAGAAAAAATGCGGTCACTGCATTTATTGGACCATCAGGTTGTGGTAAGTCTACTTTTTTAAAGACACTTAACAGAATGAATGATCTTGTGGAAAATGTAAAAAT
>JAILBM010000420.1 GCA_024680925.1 Butyrivibrio sp. | reverse complement strand
ATAGGCTGTAAAGCCGCAGCCTTTTACAATATCTGTAACCAAATTAAATGCGCCGGCAACATTTTTTGCTTTATGGGCATCCGAACCAAATGTTATGATCTCCCCACCCATTTCTTTATATCGAAGTAGGATATCTCTGCATGGATTTGGATTTTTAAAGGCAGGTTCTGAATTTGTGTAAAGAGATTTTGTATTGACGTCGAGTCCTTTTCCGCCCGAAATAATCTCTTTCAAAATTTCATCTATTATTTCTTTGTACGTGAGATAATTATAGCCTGCCTCAAGACTTGGAGCATAACGCACTATATAATCCAGGTGGCCCAGAACATCAAAATCGTTAAACAGCTTTATGTTTTCAAGCGTTGATTCAAAAAAATCTCTGTAAGCTTCAGATTCCGAACGTCCTTCATAGAATGCCGGGTAATAGGGATCTTCGCCGTGACACAGGTGATTTGAACCTATTACAAAGTCAAAAGGATAGCTTTTTACATAATCTGAGTTCTGTTTTACGATCTGAGGCTGCATTCCGAGCTCGATTCCAAAAAACATTTTGATGCGATTGCCATATTTTGATTTCATAGAAAGAAATTCTTTGCGATATTCATCTGTATCAACTTCAAAAACCCCGCCGGGAAGGTCTGGCGTCTCAGGATAATCAAAATCCATATGCTCTGTTATGCAAATGGCCGGAAGCCCTTTTTTTATAGCGGACTCAATCACGGCATCCATGGGAGCTTCACTGTCTCCTGAATGGTGAGTATGAATATGAAAATCTGCAGGTATCATGTTTGTAACGCCTTTCTTTTTAAATTAATTTAAGATTTAACTAAATAACGTTAACTTCACTTATTTTACCTCATCAGTATAGCACGGTAAAGTTTAAACAATTCATATATTAACAATTAAATTTCCCTAAATAATTCGCTGAATATCTTTATTTGAGGAAAAATGATGATATTCTATAAATATACGTTATATCGAATAGGTAATTCTGGATTATGAAAAGCTTATTACTTAATTTGGAGGGACAATATGGCTAAAGAAAAGACGGCAAAAAAGCAAAGCAGTATAGGATTTAAAGACAGAATCGGCACAAAAATGATAGCAGTAATGATGGCAATAACGATAATTCCGGTTGTTACTGCGCTTATTTTTAGTTACCAAACATCTACAACTAAAGCAATGGCTGATGCAGAGGAGTCACTTAACTGGCAAGCCTGGTTTATTGAATCTGAGTTTGAGACAGTTATTACTAAGAATATCCAGGCAATACAGGCTGTTGCGGATTCGCCTTCTACCTCCGACTTTATGAGCGATCAGGATAACCCGGAATATATTGAAAAAGAGTTGCAGTATCTTGTTGATATTGATGCACATATAAACGACGGTAATATTACTGTTTTGACTGGAGCTGACGGTATGCAGGTACTTAGAGCTTCAGGTGATTGTGTGGATGTGGGTAAAAGAGAGTATTTTCAAGAGGCAATGAAAGGAAATACTTCCATTTCAAATATAATTGTGTCAACTTCTACAGGTGTAAGGCAGGTAACAATGGCTGTCCCGATCACAAATACAGAAGGAACTGTTATTGGAGTTGTTCAAAGAAACTATGATCTTAACGAGTTTCATAAATTCCTTGCGGAAGAAGCAGATAATGCATATATTATTGCTGCTGATGGAATACTTGCAGCACATTCTGAACGTGAGATAGGTGCAGATGAAGAAATAGATATGAGCGGTGAGGAATGCATTACTTCAGGACAGGATGCAGGAGTTTATGAAACCAAAGTTGACGGTGTTCCAACAGTTGTGGCATATGCAAAATCATCTCTGACAGGATGGACAATCTGCACTGCAGAAGCTACAAAAAGTATAATGTCTGCAGCAAGATCTTCAGCTTTAGTAGTGGTTGTAATTGGAATTATAATGATGGTTATAGCAGCAGGTATTTCCATTTTCATGGCCAGAACATTCGTAGAACCTATAAAGGATGTAAGCGAATCTCTTGCAGCATTGGCAGATGGGCGTTTTGTCAGAATTAGTAAATTCGGCGGAAGGAAAGATGAATTTGGAGAAATGGTTGGAAATACCAACATAGTTATCAATAAGCTTGATGAAATAGTTACAAATATTAAATCATCGGCAGCAAGTGTTGGTTCCTCATCCGAAGAACTTTCTGACATGGCAAATCAGATATCACAAACCGCTGAAGATGTATCAAATGCGGTTCAGGAAATTGCATCCGGTGCTACACAGCAGGCTGATGAAATCCAAAGTGCTTCCGAGAATGTAGGGAGAATCGGAGATGCGGTTAATGATGTACAGGATTCTACAGGAAGCTTGTCCACTATTACAGATAAGATGAAGGAAGCTTCGGAGGTATCCAGCAAATCACTGGCTTCATTACAGGATTCAGCTACAGAGATGACAGCTAAAATTGATGAAATATCAAGGACCATTCAGGCAACACAGGAAGCCGTTTCAAATATCAACGACAAGGTTGCCGGAATAACATCAATTGCGACACAGACAAATCTATTGTCGCTTAATGCGTCCATAGAAGCTGCAAGAGCAGGAGAGGCAGGAAAAGGATTTGCGGTTGTTGCTGAGGAGATAGGACAGCTTGCTGATAACTCCAAAGA
>JAILBM010000398.1 GCA_024680925.1 Butyrivibrio sp. | reverse complement strand
CCTTTGGCATGCATAGTATTTTTTGCCAGCTCCTTCCCCTGTATTCTCACGTATTTAAAATTCATTGCCATAAAACTAAAATCCCCAAATATATATTATTTTTAATCAAGACTTAGGGAGCGTTTTAAATCAGTTGGAACTTATACTCCGATTAAGTTAAACACTCTGCTCGTAATTATAACAATATAATAGTACAAAATGCGATATCAAAACTTGTTTTTTCTAGTAATATCAGATACTTTTAACAATTTTTTTAGAATAGCGCATCCATAGCGGAGCACTTTTTATATCATTGGACAGCATTTTCTTACAATATAAAAAAGCAGCATATAATCCTGTTTACAGAATTATATGCTGTATCTGCCTGTTTTATATCAGCTGCTTATGTATCAGCGCTCCCTGATGAGAATTGTCCGCTTCCAATGTCTTATTTAAAAAGCTCTCTGCTTTTTCTTTATCCCCGAGCCCAAGATATCCAAGACCTATAAGATAATCGCAGTGTATACGGCTCCGTTTATCAAGGTCATCTTCAAAAAGCTGAAGATCCGGAAGAGAAACAGCAAAATAGTCTATTTTAACCTCATCATAATAGTGCTTTTCTCCATAGGAAATAAGTTTATGGAATCTGCCTGATGCTCTTTGATCATTTCCTAACTCTTTAGAGGCAAGTCCTTCATAAAGTATAAGGTCTGCAGGCTGATCATTATAGTACATGGCACTTGAAGGCTCTTCATCTCCTTCTGCCGCCCTCTCCAGAGCTTTTACAGCCTCTTTTTCATCTCCCAGCATTTTATAGGATAAACCTATGTAGTAGTAAATATTGTTATCCTTTGCTCCTTCAAGCTTTCCCTCTCCAAGATTATATGGAAATACAAGAGCTTTATTAAATAATGTAAGAGCTTCCTGTGGTTTTTTATCCTTTAATGCCTTTTTACCAAGCTCTGTAAGAGCTGTTGCATACTGGGTTGTAACCTTTCCTTCTCCTCCCTCCCAGGGATGAAAATGGCGGTTCATAATAAGCTCATAGGCCTCCTCGTACCTGCCCAAGAGATTTAAAAGTGTTACATATACAGTATATAGATCATCTCTTTTTTCTACTATAGCCTTTCTATCCTCAAGGAAATGGAATCTTTCCTCATAAGGCTTATTGAGCTTTGCATAAAGCTGATCAAGTTCAAGAAGGACTCTGGCATCATTTTCATCCAGGAAATAGGCCTTTTCCATATACTCTTTCGCCTTTAATGCATCCTTCCTTTTATTAAAAAAGGCCAGAGATAGATTTCTCCAAACTGTTGGAAATAATGGATCTGCATCTGCGCTAAGCTCCCATAACTTTATAGCCTTATCATATTGCCTCTTATCATAAAAAAGACATCCCAAAAGGTAAGGAGCATGGGCATCTGACTTATTTTGTTCCATGGCAAATTCCAGAACCTGAATATCCTCAAGTTTATTCGGAAAACAATAGGTAATATCTTTGGCAGCTGCCTCCTTAAGAACCTCCCTGTAATCCTCACCCATTTTGCTTAGATAATAAGCCTTGTAATACAGTGTCATAGGGCTTTTTACCACAGATAAAATATCTGCTGCTTTTTTATAAAAGCCTGCCTCAGCATAATCTATGGCTATTTCTATAAAAGTAGAAATCCTGTCTCCCATAAGCTTTAAAGCGCCTTCTCTATCCCCAAGTTCAAGCCTTGAAACATAATCAAAGGCATCCAGGTTCAGGTTGCTCTTAAGAAAATCTCTTATATTCTCATCTTCATCCTTAGGAGCTCTTAAAGTTTTCATAATAAGTCCCTTTAAGGCCCTTGCTTTTAGGCTGTGATAGTTTCTGACGAGGCTTTTTTCCACATGTTCAAGGCTCCCCTCATAGTCACCCCTCCTGCAGTCTAATACTGCAAGATAATAAAAGCTCATTTCCTGCTGCCCTGCAGACCAGGTAGCTTTATAAAATGCATCATAAGCCTCGTCATCTCTATTTTGGTAAAAAAGACATAGTCCAAGATAATAATAGCTCTCACTTGAGTATGGATTTGGATTTCTGTCTGTACTACGCTTTATAGCTTTTCTGAAATACTCTTCGCTTTCCTTAAAAAGCCCTCTTCGAAGAAGTAACAGTCCATAAGCAGTATTTGTCCTCATATCCCCCGGATCTCTTTTTAAAGCCTCCAGATAATAGGGGTCAGGCTGATAGGTAGCATGCCTGTACTGCTCAATATGCAGACCTGTAAGATAAAGTTCTTCAATAGTCTGTATCTCTTCAGGCAGCTTTGCCGGAGGCATAGGGTCCGGTATTTCTTCAATCTTCTTTTTTGCAGGTTTGTAGGAAAGCAGCTTCTTGCCATCACTATCGTAAACTGCAAGATTATATTCAGATTCTTCCTTATCTGCAGGAACTTGTGCCCTGAATATTTTTAAAGGGCTTATAGTTTCTACTGCTTCAAACACGGTAGTTTCATTGCAACCAAGTGTTATCTTTGCATCCATTAATTCCTCGGTAGCATAAACTGTGATATAAGCTTTTTTATCCTTAAAATCAAGATTCAACACCACTTTGGTATTGGCATTTTTGACGTATCCAACCTCTTTATAGGGCAAAAAATACTGTGTAAAGGTCTTTTCTTCAAAAGGCTTAAGCCATGTAAAATCAGGCTGATTATCGCAAAACATTCCGGTCATAAGCTCAATATAAGGCCCGTTTTCATCAGTAAGATTTCTATCCCAGGCCTTTCCAAAGTCTCCGCATCCCCAGGTCCACTGTTTTTTACCGGGACTAACGTGATGGTCAGCCACATGCAGTATTCCTGCTTTCTTTTTGTAATCATATCCGCCTACAAAATCATAATCCGAATGTGCGCACATATAGCTTGTCGGCACAGGAATATTCTTATATCTTGAAATATCAACTCCGGCGCCATAATCATGCTTATAATAAACACCGGTAGCTATAGGGAAATTACTTACATCCCTTTTACCGTGATCGTAAACTGCCGTTACATCCGGTGGAAAAACAGACTGTGTATAGTCATTAACTGCTACAGCAGGATTAGCCCACCAGAGAAAGGTCTGAGGCATATTTGTCCTGTTATAGAGCTGTCCTTCTATCTTGATATAAGACTTGTCAGGATATAAGACAAAACGTATTTTACCCTTAGTTCCATACATCTGATCAACTTCACTGCACTCTGCAAAACAGCTTCCGTCCTCGTTATTACCAAAGGTGTAATCTGTTGGTGCAAAGGTTGTGGGTCTGTGGTGCTGAGGCCAGTTAAATTCAATTCCGCCGCTTATCCAAGGACCTGTAAGTCCCACCAGGGCCGGCTTTATGACTTCATTGTAATATACAAAGTCATATCCGTTTGTTTTATCATAGGCTCTTTGAATTCTGCCTCCCAGCTCCGGAAGCACCATCACCTTTATATATTTATTTTCAAGAAAAACTGCCTTATATTCTTTGTCTTCTTTCTCATCAATAATCTTATCCACTACAGGAAGGGGATATACCTTACCGCTGCTTCCCTGATAAACCCTTTTTTCAAGAAACATGGGATTCTTATCAGGCTTGCCTATCCCGTATGTCGGAATGGTTACACTTTCGCACCAAGCCTTTGCTCTGTCCATAACCCTCACCCTCTATATTTGAAATACATTTATATCATTTCTTTTGCAGCAACAATACTTGTCAATATTGCTTTCGATATATGAATTCTATCATTACTAAATGCTCATGTTATATGGTTTATTTGCTTTTTTATATAAAAAAATTGCTCTTATCTATTATTTTCAATAGATAAAAGCAATTATTATCTTAAATCAGTTTTTACTAAACAAGCAAAAATAATTTATAAAAGTCCGAAATTTCTTAAAACAATAATCCAGGTAAAAATAGTGAATATAGAGCAAAGGGTTGTTACAACCACATACTCTCCTGCCAGATCCGCATCTGCTCCCATGCTGTGAGCCATAGGGAAAGTTGCTGCAGCAACAGGTGTAGCATATAAACAAAATACGATGAAAAACTCTGTGGTATCAAAGTTCATAGCTGCCATAATTGTGATCATAACTGCCGGAACTACAATAAGCTTTAAAACAGTTCCGATAACAATGGTCACAAGATTTTTCCTGAGATCCGAAAAATGCAGGGTTCCTCCAAGAACAAACAGTGCCATAGGTGTAGCCAGATTTGCAAGCTGTGTAAGAGGACTTACAAAGCAGGCAGGCATTGTTATAGGAAGCATATTAAAAATAAAACCTGCAACCGCACCCATAATAAGGGGGTTCTTTAAGATATTTTTGATAATAACCCCTCCGGACACCTTTCCGCCACGGTAATACTCAAGAATCGCCACTGCTGCAATATTATAAAGAGGTACCAGAAAGGCTATAGCAATACTGGCCTTTACACTGGCTGCCTCACCAAGTACATTTACCGCCAGAGGCAAAGCAAATAATACTGAATTACTTCTGTATACAGCCTGAACTATAACTCCTTTTCTACGGTTATCCTTTTCAAAAAAGGGCACTATAATAAGAGCGAGTGTTATCAAAACAATGGTTCCTATTGTGGCGAATATAACATAATTGGCATTTTTAAGAGTGCTGAAATCCACATCATAGAGATTATTAAACATTATAAAAGGGAAAAATACTTTAAATAAAATCCCGTTAAATTCTCTTAAAAATTCTTCTCTTACCCATCCGGCTTTTCTGGCCAGCATTCCGATAGCTATATAAACCATAAATGGCATAACCGCATTTGTAGCTATAATAAAACTTTCCATAAATCCTCCGTTATCTTCAAAACCACAACATGCTGCAATTAGTAGGTTGCAATACCATAAATTATGAGAAACAGCATTATAGCAGGAATCACATATTTAAAATAGAGCTTAAAAGCTTTATTTACCTTAATTCCCTCTCCGCTGTTAACTTCTTCAAGGTATTTATCAAATCCCCATCCGTATTTACTTGTACAAAAAAGGCAGGTTATAAGGGATCCAATCGGAAGTAACAGATTACTTACTATAAAATCTTCCAGATCCATGATTGTATTACCCTCTTTAAGAGGCTGTATAAAGCTAAGTACGTTAAATCCCAGGGCACATGGAATAGAACCTACTGTTATGACTATACCTGCAATAAGCGCAGCCTTTTTTCTGTCAAATTTAAATATATCAATGGAAAAGCTGACATCATTTTCAAATACACCAATCATTGTTGAAAGTGCTGCAAAATACATAAAAAGGAAGAAAAAGCTTCCTATTATCCTTCCACCCTTTAATGAAATAAACACATTGGGAAGAGTGAGGAATATAAGGCTTGGTCCGTTATCTGGGGCAACTCCGAAGGAAAAGCAGGCAGGAATAGTGATAAGACCTGCCACAATAGCTACAAAGGTATCAAGACCTGCTACAAGAACGGCTTCACCCACAAGACTTCTGTCTTTATTTATATAACTGCCAAATATTTCCATACTTCCTATACCAATACTTAAAGTAAAAAAGCTCTGATTAAGGGCCGCATATAATACATGTCCAAGACCTGCTTCTTTTACATTTTCTGCATTAGGCATGAGGTAAAAAGAAACACCTTCTGCAGCATTTGGCAGTGTAACAGAATATATTCCAAGACCAATCATAATAATTATCAGCGCTATCATCATTACTTTAGTGACTTTTTCTACACCGGACTGAAGTCCTGCTGATGTAACCACCATAGTTATGATCATTGTTATAAGCATATAGATTATAAGCTGAGACGGTGAACTCATCATCTCCTGATATATGGCAGTAACACCTTCCGAGGTCTGACCTTCAAACCTGCCTGTAACCGATAAGATAAAATATCTGAGCATCCATCCCGATACTACAGAGTAAAACATAAGAAGAATATAATTACCTGCAATGGCAAAATATCCGAATAAATGCCACTTTGTTCCCTTTGGTTCAAGCTTTTTATAAGCCGGAAGGATACTCATTCTGCTGGATCTTCCCATGGAATATTCCATGGTCATAATGGGTACCCCGAGAGCCAGAAGGAAAAACACATAAGCTATAACAAACAGTCCTCCTCCGTTTTCTCCAACCATATAAGGAAAGCGCCATACATTTCCTATTCCTATAGCGCATCCTGCTGACAATAAAATAAAGCCTAATCGGCTTCCCAGTGATTCTCTTTGCATTTTAAGTGCAACTCTCCTATCTAAAACATTTCCCCGCAAAAAAACAGGAATGCTTTAACATGGTCTTTATCAAGTCAAAGCGTTCCAGTATGTTAGTATAGCATATTTATTATTTAAATACATTATTTTTCTCATTTTAGCGAAAAGGCTAAAAACACAAAAATACCGGAGAATGCAATGGTAAACTTTGTATTCTCCGGCTTATTTATTTAATTAACTAATGGATTTGGGTTCTTTACAATTTTAGCTTTGTCCTTTGCTGCCTTAAGCTTTTTTTCTCTTTCTTCTTCTTTAGCTTCCATTGCCTTTTTCCTGGTATCTGCCATCTCTTTTCTTAAAGAACCTATAGTATCTGTTTTAAGCTCTTCTTTTTTACGATTTTCCTTTTTTTCTAATTTGTCTAAGGATATCTTTTGAATTTTGCTATCAACTTGTTTTTCAATCATCTCTCCTAATGTCATTTTACAAACATCATCCTGGCTTTCACCTCGACTAAATCCTTCACTTATCGCATTATACCGTAAAATTTTATATTCATTATAAAATTTTTCTATATTGTTCAAACTATCAGTTAACTTCTTATTTTCTAAAATACTACTGCTTTTAGTTTTGACGAGCCTCTTACAACGCTCAACCTCACTAAACATACTATCTAATTGATTAATAGTGAATTTTGAATAATTATTATACGAAAATGCATTTATGCTGTCATATAATTTATCTTTATAGTAATTATTTTTAAATTCTTCCTTCTTCTGTTTTACTACAGCTGCAAAATCTCTCATTCTATCTCTTCTGGTATTTCCCTCAGAGGATTTAAAAACATTAAATTTCCACCAATCATAATGATTTACATATCTGTCAGCTGCTGAAATAAGATTATCATATTTTTCCAATGTAGACATAAAGGTTCTATGATTAGGTGTGCCACTACTAAAATCAATTTCTTTAAGCTGATCTAAAGCATTTTGAACAGGAACAAAATAATTAGTTGAATTTTGATGTCCTTGTTTTTTAGTACTTTCTATAATGAGCATCATATCATTAAGATCACTATTTTGTTTATTAACAAATGCATGCAAATTTGTTCTAAAATCACTAATTGATTCCTTCATTGCATTTATCTTATTAACTATAGCCATGCCTGCGGATTTTTCTTTAGATTCAACTTTAGCTATAGCCATATCTATTTCATCTGATGAATATTTTTCTTTAAAATAGTTTCTATCGGCAATATCTACATCGTCTTTGGATCTCTTCTTATTTGCAGCTTCTTTCTTATACCTGTTAATATTAAATTTTATCCTGAAGAACTCATCTCTATGCTTTTCTTCCTCAAACTTTTTTTCTTCAGGCTTTTCTTCCTCAAGTTTTTCTTCTTCAGGCTTATTCTCTACAGGCTTTTCTTCCTCTACAAAATTCAGGTCCTCTTTTACTTCTACCTTGACTACCTTATTACCATCATAAACAAACTGACCTTTTTCCTGGTCTTTTCTTATTTCATCTTTATAGACAATTTCTTTTTCGTCCTCTTCTTTATCCTCGGCTACCCCACTTTTCTCAATTTCGGCATAAGATGTTTGAAGAAATTTACTCATTTCCCTGACAAGTAATTTA
>JAILBM010000373.1 GCA_024680925.1 Butyrivibrio sp. | reverse complement strand
CTTGAAGCGGTCAAATAATAGGTGTCTCCAACTCTTATTGCCTCCGGATCACTGTAGTCAGCAAATAATACAGGATCGGTTTTAAGAGTATTTTGGGAATATTTGAAATGTCTGTTGATGGTTTAAAAGCCATAACAGAAGATCATTTTATTTTTGACGGAAATAATCCGGAGCATCCTGCTGTCACAATTGAAGGACCAAAGGTATATAAGAGAAACGGTTATTATTATATTTTTGCTCCTGCAGGAGGTGTAAAAACCGGCTGGCAGGTTGTTCTTAGAAGTAAAAATATTTATGGTCCATTTGATATTAAAACAGTTATGCATCAGGGAAATACAATAATAAACGGACCTCATCAGGGTGCCTGGATAGATACTGAAAGCGGAGAAGACTGGTTTTTACACTTCCAGGACAGAGGCTTATATGGACGTATCATGCATGTACAGCCAATGAAATGGGTTGAAGACTGGCCTGTAATTGGAGTAAATGAAGACGAAAACGGTTGCGGAGAACCTGCAATCGTATATAAAAAGCCAAATGTCAAAATGGCAGATAAAATCACTTCCCTTACATCCTCAGATGATTTTGTGGATGGCAAATACGGACTTATGTGGCAGTGGCTTGGAAATCATAAGGATTCATTTTGTAGTAAAACAGATGATAATAACGGACTTAGATTGTATGCTCTTAATCCTTCGGGGGATGAGGTTTCAACTATATGGAGAAGTGCAAATGTACTTACTCAGAAGCTGGTTTGTCCATATTTTAGCACAGATTTTCTTTTGGATTACAGTGGTTTACAAAAGGGTGACAGAGCAGGCTGCGTTATGATGGGTGGTCAGTACGCATGTATTTATATTAAAAAAACAAATGATGCTAAATATATCCTTGAGTATGCTGAATCTGAAGGCGAAGATAATTTCAAAAAAGAAAAAGTGTTATTCGAAAAAGAGATAGATAACAATAGCAATAATAAAATATTGGAGCTTAGTTTTTCTTTTGATAGGATTTCTGAACTTGAAGATAAGCCTGTGCTTCATATAGCTTACTCCATCGGTAATTCAGATAAAGTTGACATAGGTGCCTCTTATACACCTTCCGATCATACCTGGGTTGGAGCTAAAATAGGAATTTTTGCCCTTACAGATGGTGAAGATAATGGTGGTTTTGCTGACTTTAAATATGTAAAGACAATTAAGCTATAATATTTATTTTAATCAAATTTTAGGGAAGGATTTTATATGGACCTTTTAACTGCAATTAAAAATAATGAGCTTGATAAAATCAAAGAAATACTTATAAATGATCCTTCACTTATTGATGGTAAATGTTTTTTTGAAGCAGGAAAAATTGGAGATTATGAAGTTATAAAATATCTCGTTGAATATTCAAGAATAAGTCTTAATGAGGTTGATGATCATAATAGAAATATATTACATTATACTGCTAAATCCAATAATGCAAAAACCTTTGAATATTTAACAGACAGGTGTGGCATGTCACCATTTTCAGGGGATGACAATAGGATAACCCCTTGGGAAATTGCTGCTGAGGAAGGGGCAGATAATATTATCAGATATCTGGAAAAAAAGTATGGTCACAGCCTTAAGGATTATTATAAAAATCCCATCAGAACAGGTATGTTCCCTGATCCTTCCATAGTAAGGGTTGGGGAGGATTATTATATGGTGAATTCTTCCTTTGTATTTTTTCCCTGTATTCCGATTTCACATTCAAAGGATCTGATTCACTGGGAGATTATCGGTCATGCCATTACAAATCCTAAGTGGGCAGGACTGGATGAACTGGAAGGAGGACGGGGTTACTGGGCTCCTGATATTTCTTATTATAAAGGAAGATTTTACATTACAGCTACCTATAGACTTAATGATGTACCTCCGACCTACAGAAGACAGATTGTTGTTTCTTCGGACAAACCTCAGGGACCGTATTCTGAGCCTGCATTTATTGATGAAGACGGAATTGATCCCAGCATTTTTAATGATGATGATGGCAGAAGATATATGCTTTTAAATCGTGGTGCCAGAATATTGGAACTTAGTGAAGATGGAACAAAGCAGATTTCAGAAGCAAAGCTTTTATTCTATGGTGATAATAAGAGAGCTCCAGAGGGACCTCATATTATTAAAAAAGACGGATATTATTATCTGTTTATGGCTGAAGGCGGAACAGGAATAGGGCATAAAGTTACTGTTTCCAGATCCAGGGAACTGTTTGGTGTTTATGAGCCTTCGCCTTTTAATCCGATTATGACTCAGACTGATCCTAAAGCAGCTATACAAAGATGCGGTCACGGAGATCTGGTTCAGACACCGGAGGGTAAGTGGTACATGGTTTACTTATGCGGCCGTATGATAAATGGAAAGTATTCCATACTGGGGCGTGAAACGGCTCTTGACCCTGTAGAGTGGACTCTGGATGGCTGGCCTTATGTCAATCAAAACGATGGTCCTTCATGCTTACAGCTAAAACCATATTTCGCCAAAGAAAAAACAAATGATAATAATGCCATAGAGATTTCAAGTCTTGGTATTCCCTATGATTTCATGACAGCAAGACCTTTTGCTGAAGGTGATATAAAGTGTATTAAGACTGATAATGATTTGAAATTTATTATAAACGGCAGTAAAGAGTCTTTATCAAGTAAGGATAGCAGAAATGTTCTTGTAAGAAGACAGGCTCACTTTAACTTTGATGCAGGTGTTTTGATGGAAATTCCTGAATTTACTGCTAAAGGGCAGTATGCAGGACTTATCGGTTATTACGATGAAAATACCTGGTGTATATTTGGGGTAAAAGAAGATAATGGTAAGAAGAGATTATTTTCCTGTGAGCATATAGGGCATGAAGATTTTGTAAAAACAGGTGATTTTATTTCGGACAACAATAAAACCATAAGATTAATTATGAAAACCAGAGGCCTTAATAGGGAACTTTCTTATAGCTTCGAAGATGAAAAAGTTTTGGATTTTGGTGTTCTTGATAATGTTTACTATCTGTGTGATGAAGGAATTAAAATGGGTAAGCGCTTTACTGGTGCAACAATAGGAATGGCGGCTTACGCAGGTCAGAACCCTTTAAAAGTAACATTTGAAGATTTCATGTATAATGGAATCATATAACTGATATTTGACAATTTCGGGTTTTATTTTTAATGTGGAGAGTTTATGAAAAAGAATTTTGACAGAAAGGTATATTCCAAAAGCTTTAAAAAGCATGGTAATAATTCCCTTTTGGTTTTGATTGGTTTTTATAAAGGGTATTATCTTAATTTTCTGCTTTCTACAATATTTTATATTGTAAAGCATTCACCGGTTTGGGTTTTACCTATAGTTACCGCAAATATTATTAACTACGTTACAGAGGGTGTTACAAATGCCTGGAATCTGGTGCTGTTTAATGCCTTTATTTTACTGGTGCTGGTTTTTCTGAATATTCCCATGAATTACCTTCATATGCATTTTAGAAGTGTTGCAGAAAGATCTGCAGAGGCAGGCCTTAGAAGTGCACTGGTTCATAAGATTCAGCACATATCAATGCCTTATCAAAGTGATCTTGAAACAGGAAGATTATCTTCCAAGATCATGCGTGATGTAGAAGCAATTGAAACAGTTTCCAATCAGCTATTTACCAATCTTCTTAATATATGCATAAATATTGCAGTGGCTTTATCTGTAACCATATTTAAAAGCAGAATTGTATTTATCTTTTTTATCCTGATGGTTCCTATTTCCGGAATTCTGGTGGGGGCTTTCAGAAAAAAGATTAAATCCATAAATAAAAGCTTTAGAAAAGAAATGGAGAATACCTCAGCCAGGGTTATAGAAATGGTTGAAATGATGCCTGTTACAAGGGCTCATGCTCTTGAAGAAAAAGAAATATCCAAAATGGATGATCAGGTAAACCAGATTGCTGAAAAGGGTTATTATCTGGATATAGTCCAGACCAATTTTGGTGCGGTAAGCTGGGCTATTTTCCAGTCATTTCAGATAGTCTGCCTGGTATTTACATCCATGCTGGCTATAAAGGGAAAGATTCCTGTTGGTGATGTGGTTTTATACCAGACTTATTTTACAACTATTGTAAATCAGGTGTCATCACTGCTTAACCTTATTCCTACCATTACTAAGGGACTTGAATCCGTAAGTAGTGTAGGAGAAATACTTCTTAACGAAAATGTAGAAGATGACAAGGGCAAAAAAGAGATTGGAGAACTTAAGGGCAAATACGAGTTTAGAAATCTCCATTACAGATATCCTGATTCTGATACAGATATCATTAAAGGACTTAATCTCACTGTAAACGAAGGTGAGACTATAGCTTTTGTTGGCGAGTCAGGAGCAGGAAAAACCACTATGATAAATCTTCTTATCGGTTTTTGCATCCCGACAGAGGGTAAGCTTCTTATAGATGGCAATGATATTTCTGAAATAAACCTTCATAAATATAGAGAGAATTTAGCTGTAGTTCCTCAAAACACAGTTCTTTTTTCCGGAACAATAAGAGAAAATATTCTGTATGGTGAAGATAATGTATCAGAAGAAATGCTACAGAGAGTTATTGATGAATCCGGTCTTAGAACAGTTGTAAATTCACTGCCTGAGGGCCTTGATACTTCCCTTGGTGAACATGGCGGAAAGCTTAGCGGCGGACAAAGACAAAGACTGGCAATTGCCAGGGCCCTGGTAAGAAATCCTAAGGTAATTATATTGGATGAAGCAACCTCTGCCCTTGATAATCTGTCAGAAAAGCTTGTAACCGGAGCTCTTGATAACCTTTCTCTTGGCAGAACCACATTTATTGTAGCCCACAGACTTTCTACTATAGAAAAGGCTGATCGTATTGTGGTTATGAAGGACGGAGAAATTGTAGAGACAGGTACCTTTGATGAGCTCATGGCTAAAAAAGGCTATTTTTATGAAATGGAAGCTGGTAAATAAATTTATATGATTATTATCAAATACTTCCAATCATTTAATAGATAAGTTGTTTTAAAAGATGTAAAATTATATTTGTAAAAAAGTTTAAGGGGAATGGAGAAAAGTATAATGCAAATAGGACTTAGATTTCATGATTCAGTAGATTTACCATTAGAGGAAAGACTTCAGGCTGTTAAGAAACAGGGCTTTGTATGCACTCATATGGCTCTTTCAAAGACAACAGGTCAGACAGCTGATCCGGTGGCTCTTACTCCGGGATACGCAGCTTATTTAAAAAATGCCTTTGCTAAAGCTGAGATAGATATAGCTGTTCTTGGATGCTATCTTAATCTTGCAACACCTGATGAAGAAGCTTTAAAGAAGACTCAGAATAAATATATGGCTCATCTTCGTTTTGCAGCTTTACTTGGCTGTGGAATGGTTGGTACAGAAACAGGAGCTCCAAATGTAGATTATCATTATGATAAAGAAGCCTGTCACAGTGAAGAGGCTCTTGAAATATTTATAAAAAATGTAAGACCGGTAGTTGAATATGCAGAAAAAATGGGTGTTATTCTTGCTATAGAGCCTGTTTATCGTCATATTGTATGGAATCCTAAGAGAGCCAGAAGAGTACTTGATGAGATCAGTTCTCCGAATCTTCAGATTATCTTTGACCCTGTAAACTTAATTCATGCTGATAATTATGACAATAGGGCTGAGGTGATTCGTGAGGCTATTGAACTTCTTGGACCTGATATTGCCATGGTTCATCTTAAGGATTGCAAGCTTGTAGATGGTGAAGTTAAGAGTATGGCCTGTGGCCTTGGCGAACTTGATTATACAGACATTATTAAATTCACCAATGAGAAAAAGCCATATATTCAGGCTACATTAGAAGATACCGTTCCTGATAATGCGGTAGCTGCAAGAGAATATATACAAAAGCTTGAGAAGGAGCTTTCAAAATAAAAAATTATATTAAAATCAAGAGAAAGTGAGGTACATTTTATGAGGTTCTTTTGGTCAGGAAATAACAGTTGTGAAGCGTACGAGGTTGAAAGTGCTGTTACAGTAGTTAATAATAATGCTGTATCCATCAAAATGGTTTCAACACTTGGTCAGATTATTCAGATTGAATATGATATGGTTATCTATACAGAGGCCAATGCCAGTAAAAAAGCTGAACATCATGTTTATGAAATGGCTACAACCGGTTGTACCTTCTTTAGTCAGGATGATAATATTTCCTTAAAAAAATCATAATATAAATTATATAAAAATGTATAAAAAGAGACAGATTATAGATTGTACCAAAGGCCTGGTATAAACTGTAATCTGTCTTTTTTCTACTTTAATAAGTTTAAAAACGTATATATTCTTGTACGTTAATTACAGAAATCCGCATTTACTGCGGGTTTCGTAAGAAAGTGATTTAAGAGGCAAATAGGCCCTGCGACGTTAGTCGCCTTCAAATGGCCTATTTGCATGACTTTTGGAGCAAAGCGACAAAAAGTCATGCCTTTTATTATTTTTTCAGATAATCAACCTGATCGATTAGCTCCTGAGGAACTTCAATTCCCTGCTGTTGGAGCTTGTGAGCGAGGGTTACAACAGGTTTGATTTTGCCGTTTTGATGAGCATTGTAATGGCTTATTAAGGTCGAAAATTGAGGATTATCAGACATTTTATCTCTGATTTCCTTATTAAACGGGCAGTAAGTAAATATAATTTCTCTTACAAGCTTATTTAATCTTGGAGATGAATTTAATTCAAATTTAATGTAGGACATGTAATCTCCGATAAAAACATTCTTGTAATTGTTGTTATTTTTTTGCAGGGCAGTCTTAATCTTTTCCTTATTTTCTGCAGAAAGGGAGCTATTCTTTTTATAAAACTGCAAATAGTCACAATACTGGGAGGTGAGAGAAGGATCTGTAACGTCATTCCAGTGTACTCCCTGTATGGTCTTGCACATTTCCCAGCGATATTCTGCAAAGAGTTTAATAAGGCATTCTTCAAGATTCTCTGTATTGAAGATTGAGATAAGCATTCTGGCGGGAGTGCTTCTTTTTTTGCCCTCAATTTCCTGCCAAAGGGAAGCACGGCTGCCAACGTTTGGAAGGAGAATAATGTAAGGTGTTATAACTTCATCTATATAAAGCTGATTTATACCAAGATCCTTGTTGCTATACAGCTTTTGTCTTGCAAACAGTGAAAAATCAATGGTGGAAAGATTTTCTATTGCCTCGGTTAATTTTTGAACAGATAAATATGCCGTATCAAGAGGTCTTAATACGTTTTCAGAGTCAAAAATCGGAACGAAGGAGGATATGCGTCCAAAGGTCATTCTGTTACCAAGTGTGAAGAGGTTTTTGACCTCAAATTCAAATCTTGTTTTTGGATCGTTTGTCTTTTCTTCAACCTGAGCTGCGGTGATTTCGCCATTTATCTTTAACTCTCTGAGCCATGCGGCATAATCCTGGTCAAATTCATTTCTTGAAGGTTCAACTTCAAGATTATATATTTTCTGTAGCCATTCATATACTGTTACAATCTTTCGGTTTGGATCAGGCATATAGGCCTTTAGGATGTTGTATAGCTTTATTGTATTTTCAGCTCCTGCCAGTTCTTCATCAACAAAGCCAAACATCAGGAACATTTTTACCTCTATTGGTACTTCCGGATCATCCAGACTTTTGTAAAAAGCGGGAATGTATATATTATAAAACTGCATACCGATAGATCTTCGAAGAGTTCTGGCCTCATCGGAGGAATCGTATCTGTTTTTGGTCTTCTTAAATTCAATAATGAGATCTTTAAACTTTTTGGTGGTTTCATCATCTGCACCGGCATAGGTTAAAATGGTATCAAGGGCATTTACAATAGCAGGACCTATAGTGGACATATCGCCGCTTTCCATGGCCTTTTCAATTCCTGCAGCCATGGTACGAAGCATATGAACGTTGGCAATAAAGGCTCCTGCCTGCTGCATAAGCTCTTCTTTGTATTCAAGAAGGAGCGATAATTCATTGGAAATTATATTGCAAATGGAAATGGCATGCATGACTATTCCGTTGCACAAATCAGCAGAAAGGGCATAGAAACCTTTTTTTACCACATCTTCATTATCATGTAGGCTTTGAAAATAGTTTATGACCCAGTCTTTAATATGGCTTGTATGCTCCGGAGCTTCAAGATCGTTAATTTCAGGAAATTCCTTTGGAGTTTCACCAACAGAAATGCACAGGCTGTTATATTCCTGATAGTCTGTTTTAATCCTGTTATAGTCTGATTCTATTGCTTCAAATAACTTGTTATATGCCTCCAGAGAATTTAAAGTAATTGTAACTGCGGCACTTGCCAGGATAGAGGCAATTTTGGGGTTGGATTTAACTACCTTAAAAATGTCCTCGGTAGAAGAGTAGTTATAAGAAAAAACCACTGAATCTTCAAGGGCTTCGTAAGTATAAGTGTAGTTTTCACCCGGTAATTCTACTGTACCTAAAATTGATCCCAGCTTAGCTGTTATCTCGCAGTTGCCATTATATATTTTAATTGCACCTTTAGTTACTATTTCAAGTGTTTCAACGGTATCTTTTCCGCCTTTGTGAAGTATTGTACCCTTTGTAAGTGCTACTTGTCCCATAAAGCCTCCGATAGTAGTTGCATTTGCGTAAACCAATCTATCCTATATTATAAATCATTTTTGTAATGTAGTAACAAAGATGAACGAATTATAATAAAAATTTAATTGTTATAAGGACAAGAAAAAAAGCCTGTTTATTTATACATAAACAAGCTCCTTTGTATATTCGTTTTTAGGTTTGTGGCAGTAGGCCAGATCATATATGGATGAAGCTGTAATGGTTTCCTCTAAAAGCTTCAGTTCCCGTTTATCAAGCATATTTCCTGCTTTACTTAACTGCTGGATAAGAGGCAGGTCAGAGTTGGATTTAATGGTTTTAATAAGAGAAGAGGAACTCTTTTTAAGACCAAGAACTCTTAGATATGTTGTATAACCGTTTTGTTTGTATTCTTCCATGTTTTCTGAAGTGATATTCAGAAGAATGTGCAAGAGACTTCTGCAAAGTCTTGTGTATGTTATATCCTTGGATTTAAGAAGAAGAGCAAACTGTTCCAGGTCATCAAACTCGTTTAAATGATTGATGATTTTATCTGATAAATCTCCGTGTACATCAAGATATTTGGTGAAGCCTTCCATTTTTTCCAAATTTAATTTATATCTAAGGAAACTACTTAATTTCTTAGGAGATGCAAAAGAGTAATCGCCCTCCCGGCAATAGCTTTCAATACTGTTGTATACAGCCTGAGGCACAAATGAATGAATAAGCTCAAGATCCATATTGGGACTATCTGAAGACAAAATAGCTTTCCTTATGGCCGTTGCACTGGCAAAGAAATTATCCTCAGGTAAAAAAGTACTGGAATACCCTTTATCATTACGTGAAAGGGTAGAAGGTTTAACCTGACTGCCTGTTCTAAGCAAAGCCTTGGTGTATTCTATGGCAAGTATATTATTTGGTGATACTATGAGAGTATTGTCATCCGTTAGTGAAGGCATACAGGCCTGCAAGGCAGATTGTCTTGCCATTGGGAAGCTTAGACCTTTTTTTGATGCCTTTTTAAGTTCATTCAAATATTCTGAAGGTTCGCTATTCAAAACCTGCGCAACATTCCGGATCATATCGATATTTCCGGTTTCACTTCCGAATAAAAGTGTGTCTATGCAGCCAAGGTGATTTATTACAGAAACTGCTCCCGAGGCAAAATAATCAGCACTTCCCAGACTATAATAAACAGGAAGTTCAAGAACAAGATCGGCACCACATTCAAGAGCCTGATAAGTTCTTGTGAATTTATCTAAAACCGCAGGAAGCCCCCGCTGAACATAGTCACCGCTCATAATAACTATTATGTTATCTGCACCGTTTTCACGAGCGCTTTCAAAAATTCGCTTATGTCCATTGTGAAATGGATTAAATTCTGCAATGATTGCAACGTTTTTCATATTTGTAAGCTCTTACAAAAATTTCTAATTTTTGTACAGTTTTTTCCTTGTTAAGTTTGCTACAATATGTGATACTAATATTGTATTATTACGTTGATTATAGACCATTATGGCCTGATTTTAAACTAAAAAGCAGTCATGGTGGTTATTTTTTATGGAGGCAATATGAAGATATTAGTTATTAACTGCGGAAGTTCATCACTTAAGTTTCAGCTTATTGATTCAGATTCTGAAGCTGTAATCGGAAAGGGTCTTTGTGAGAGAATCGGTATTGATGGAAGCCAGATCAGCTTTACACCTGCCGGAAAAGACAAGATCACAAAGGTTACACCAATGCCTGATCACAATGAAGCAATCAGACTTGTTATTGAGGCTATTACAGATCCTGAGACAGGAGTTGCTCAGCTTTCTGAAATCGGTGCTGTAGGTCATCGTATTGTTCATGGCGGAGAGAACTTTACATCTTCAGTTATTATCAATGATGATGTTATTAAGGCTATTGAAGAGGTTTCAGATCTTGCTCCTCTCCATAACCCTGCTAATCTTATCGGTATCAGAGCTTGTCAGAAAGCTATGCCGGGAGTACCAATGGTTGCAGTATTTGATACAGCTTTCCATCAGACAATGCCAGAGGAAGCTTACCTTTACGGCCTTCCTTATTCATACTATGAGAAATATAAAGTAAGACGTTACGGTTTCCATGGCACAAGCCATTCTTATGTAAGTAAGAGAGTAGCAGAGATCGAAGGTAAGGATTACAACAGCCTTAAGACAATCGTTTGCCACCTTGGAAACGGCGCTTCAGTTTCAGCTGTAAAGAACGGAAAGTGCGTAGATACATCTATGGGTCTTACTCCTCTTGAAGGCCTTATTATGGGTACAAGAAGTGGTGACGTTGATCCTTCAGTTCTTGAGTTTATTGAGCAGAAGGAAGGACTTGATACAAAGGGTGTTATGAACGTTCTTAATAAGAAGTCAGGTGTATTTGGTCTTTCAAGTGATCTTTCTTCTGATTTCCGTGATCTTGAAGCCGGATATAAGTCAGGTAATGCAGGTGCTAAGCGCGCTGTTGATACATTCTGCTACAGAGTATTAAAATACATCGGTTCTTATGTTGCTGCTATGGATGGTGTTGATACAATCTGCTTCACAGCCGGTGTTGGTGAGAATGCACCTATGGTAAGAGAAATGATCGTTGATCGCCTTGGATATCTTGGAATCAAGCTTGATAAGGAAGCTAACAACGTTCATGGTGAAGAGAGACTTATTTCTACTGCGGATAGCAAGGTTAAGGTATATGTAGTACCTACAAATGAAGAACTTGCAATTGCAAGAGATACCTATGCTCTGGTTAAATAATTTGATAAAAAAATAACTTATTGTTTTAGGTCATTTATTTGATTCTAATCAATTTGTTTTGACTGATTTATATTTATAATCGGTTTGATAAATAAAATGTAAGCGCTTTTATGGCGTAAAAATGGTATATACAAAGGAGTTTACTATGTTCGGATTTGGTACAATGATTGAAAAGTTAAAAAAGGATCCTAAGTCAATCGTATTCACAGAAGGCGAAGACCCACGTATCCTTGAGGCAGCTTCACGTCTTCTTGCAAGCAATTTCTTAAAGCCTGTTCTTCTTGGAAATCCAGATAAGATTGAAAAGGCTGCTGAGGAAGCAGGCTACAATATTCGTGGTGCTGAGATCATCGATCCTACAAATTATGATCGTTTTGATGAAATGGTTGATCTTTTCTGTGAAATCAGAAAGAGCAAGGGCATGGAGCCTGAACAGGCTAAGAAGATTCTTTCAGGAGCCAACTATTTTGGAACAATGCTCGTAAAGATGGGTGTTGCTGATTGCCTTCTTGGTGGTGCTACATATTCTACAGCTGATACAGTACGTCCTGCTCTTCAGATTATCAAGACAAAGCCTGGTAATTCAATCGTATCTTCATGCTTTATCCTTGTTCGTCCTTCAGCTACAGGTGAGAATGAAGTACTTGCTATGGGTGACTGTGCTATCAACCTTTATCCTACAGAGGATGAGCTTGTTGAAATCTGTGGTGAGACAGTAGAGTGCGCTAAGGTATTCGGTGTTGATCCTAAAGTTGCATTCCTTAGCTATTCAACTCTTGGATCAGGTAAGGGTGATGATGTTACAAAGATGCACAATGCTACAGAGAAAGCAAAGGCTAAATATCCTGAACTTCCTATTGAAGGTGAGCTTCAGTTTGATGCTGCAGTTTCTCCTCGTGTTGCACGTACAAAGTGCCCTGGATCAGCAGTTGCAGGTCATGCTAATACATTCATTTTCCCTGATATCAATGCAGGTAACATTGGTTATAAGATTGCTCAGAGAATGGGTAACTTTGAAGCATACGGCCCAATCCTTCTTGGTCTCAATGCTCAGATCAATGACCTTTCACGTGGATGTAATGCTATCGAAGTTTATTCAATGGCTATTATTACAGCAGCTCTTGCTTAATAGTTTATCTTTAAGCTTTTAATAATATTATTTCAATTGACTTTTAAGAGACACAGAAGTATTTGGGTGATGCGTTTGAAATTTACCCAAATGGCTTCTGTGTTTTTTGCAAAAAATAAGGTAAGTGAAAACATTTATTTGTTTCACTTACCTTATTTTTATTTATTACAGAATTGACTGTATTTTTTGGGAGATATTCCTACAGATTTGGTAAAAGCTTTTAAAAAGTTACTGTAATCACTAAAGCCACAACGTTCGCATACTTCACTAACTCCTGTACCTTCCGCTAAAAGTGATTTAGCAATGCTTATCCTTCTGGCAGTCATATACTTATTTATTGTGGTACCTGTAGCACTTTTGAATATTCTGCAGATATAGCTTTCACTAATATAAAAATGCTTTGCAAGATCACCAATACTGATAGGCTCCTGAATATTGTTATTAAGGTAGGAGAGAATTGCATCTACCTGTTCATTATATACAGCAGGTTTTTCTGCTTCAGTATGATTTTGCTGTTCGTTTACGATACCGTTTATCATGACAAAAAGCTCTGTAAAAGTAGCTTTTTCCAATAGGTCATGTCCGAACCCGTTAGATGTTAATATCTTATTGACAAAATAAAGGAAACGCCCCTGCTGTTCCTGAGAAAGTGAAATTTTGTGTGAGAAGCTGGCACTTCTGTTTTGGAAGCAGGCATCTAAATCGGTATCCTTGGAAGAAATGCTTTTTATGAAATCCGGATCTATCATGATGACAATTCTTTCATGAAGTTCTTTGTCTATCTGAGTCAGATAATGAGAATCATACTGATTTATTAAAAATAAATCTCCGGGTGCAATGTCATACATTTTATTGTCTATAAGAAATTGTTTTCCTCCGGAAATGGAAAAATAAACTTCGTAACAATCATGAATATGCATTTCCATAGCCTTTTCATCTTTATAAAGATGAGCTACAGAAAAGTATTTCTTCTCAACTGCAGTTGCCATAGCTGTTTTACATGAATTTAGTTCTTTCATTGCTTATCCCCTTACTTTGGGTAATGAATAATTACCCTTTTCCAAAAATCAGGCAGTTTCCGGATATTAAAGATAAATAATCAGAATTGGAATGCTTGATTTTACTTGTTTTAATCTTACTTAATATATTATTATAGTATATCAATATTTTCAAGTTTTATCGAAAAATAGTTAGAAAAAGAGAAAATTTTGATGTTAATTATTTAACTATCTTTTTAAAGTGCTTTAAGGACTTTGATTTTTGAGCTTTTATGGTAGAATTAAACGAGTGCAAAAAAATATTTGATATAAATGATATTTAGAAAACCCAAAGTTTTCAGAAAATATCAGCAGATTTATTTGCGCAGAGCAGGAGTTTTAGTTTTGATTACTTGGATCATTGCTGCTTTGGCAGCTTTTTTTATAAAGGGATTGTGCGGCTTTGCCAATACCCTTGTTTTTGACAGTATTCTGACCTTTGGAAATGCCAATATAAATGTATCGCCTGTGGAGGTATTGCTGGGATATCCCACTAATATTATTTTGTCGTTTAAGGAAAGAAAAGCTATAGATACAAGGATTTGTATTCCTTTATCTATCCTTGTTTTAACCGGAAGTATTCCGGGAATTTTTCTTTTAAAAAATGCAGATGTTAATATCGTAAAAATAATATTTGGTATAGCGGTTATTCTTATTGGAATTGAAATGCTTCTTAGAGAATTTATAAAAAGAAATGCTAAATCTTCTAAGGTATTTCTGATCATAATCGGCATATTATCAGGAGCTTTGTGCGGATTATACGGAATAGGAGCTCTTCTTGGAGCATACCTGGGGAGAGTAACCAGGGATACAAAATCTTTTAAAGCCAATATTTGCATAGTTTTTGCTGTAGAGAATACTTTTCGGATTATTTTGTACTTTATAAACGGAATTTTAACAATAGAAGTTTTTAAGAAAGTAATTTTTCTTATTCCTTTTGCACTACTTGGACTTTTTATCGGTGACAGATGCAGCAGTATACTTAATGAAAAGGTTATTAAAAAGCTTGTAATTATTATGCTTATTGTTTCCGGCATTGCACTTATCATTAATAATATTTCTTTATGAGACAAATATAGGAGTGAATTGGTTTATGAACAAAAACAGTATTGCAGTTATTTTCGATATGGATGGAGTCATTTTTGACTCCGAGAGAACCTATATAGAATGTATGGTAGAAGTGGCTGATAAATATGGTCTTGAGAATATGGAAGAAGTTGCATATAAATGTATAGGCCTTAATGAGAATGCTACGAAACAGATTCTTATTGATGCTTATGGTAAAGATTTTGATTATAAAAAATACAGACTTGAATCAAGTGCTATTTTTCATGAGAAATATGATGGCGGAAGGCTTCCTGTTAAGCCGGGGGTAAAGGATGTATTTGAAAGCCTTAAAAAGCTTAACATACCTCTTGCCCTTGCGTCTTCTACGAAAAAAGAGTCAGTAGTAAAAGAACTTTCTGATGCCGGTTTTATAGATTATTTTGATTACCTGGTTTGCGGTGATATGGTAGAAAAAAGTAAGCCTGAGCCGGATATTTTTTTGAAAGCCTGTGAGCTTCTTGGGTCAGCTCCTGATAATACCTTTATTATAGAAGATTCCTATAATGGTATTAGAGCTGCCCATGCTGCCAAGGCTCATCCTGTTATGGTTCCTGATATTATAAGGGCCGATCAGGAAATGGAAATGTGCTCAGAATTTATTGCTTCAAATTTATATGAGGCATTAAGTTATATATGTAGCCGTCTGGATGATATTAAAAATAGACCTGATGATCAGGAAGTTGTAGTAAAAAATGAAGAAAAGGTGAATGCTTTACAAATTCTTTCAAAAATTGAAAAGGTCGTGGCAGAGAGTGGAAAGATTATTTTAAAGGCTGACAGAAGCAATAATGTTATAACCTCTAAAGAGGGTCATGCCAATTTTGTTACAAAATATGATAAAAAGGTCCAGGAGGTACTGGAAAACAAGCTTTTAGATATTTTACCAAAGGCTCGATTTGTTGGAGAAGAGGGCGAGCATAATGAGGAAAAGGGAAGTGGATTTGAATTTATTGTAGATCCCATTGATGGTACTACTAATTTTATAAAAGACTATCATGTCAGTGCCATCTCGGTGGGACTAGTAAAAGACGGTAAACCTTATATCGGTGTTGTCTATAATCCTTATCTTAAGGAAATGTTTACTGCAATAACAGGGATAGGTGCCTGGTGTAACGGTAGAAACATTCATGTTTCGGATAATGAACTGGAAAATGGTATTGTACTTTTCGGAACTTCTCCTTATTATGAAGAGCTTAATAAAAAATCCTTCGATACAGCTTTTTCTTATTTTAAAAGAAGCCTTGATATAAGAAGAAGCGGATCTGCAGCCCTGGATTTATGCAGTATAGCAGCCGGAAGAGCTGAACTGTATTTTGAGCTTATTTTACAGCCTTGGGATTATGCGGCAGGAGCTCTTATTGTAACAGAAGCAGGTGGAAAGGTTACTACCTTTGAAGGAGGAGAAGTTACATATAATAAACCTTGTTCGATTCTGGCAACCAATTCTATAGCTGAATAAAATTTTTGACAAATTGTTGATCTAGTTATATATTTTTTGTTTGAAAAGAAATTATAAAAATGTTGACAAACACTATGTCAAATGGTAAACTTTATCAAGTGTGTTAACGAAATAGACGTAAATGTTGCCTGCAAAAGCAGACAATTATTGATACGGATGCTGTAAGGAGGTGTTACTGAAATGTCTATCTGTCCTAAGAATAAATCATCTAAGGGTCACAGAGATCAGAGAAGAGCAAACTGGAAAATGACTGCTCCTACACTGGTT
>JAILBM010000370.1 GCA_024680925.1 Butyrivibrio sp. | reverse complement strand
CAATAATACTATCTGAAAATTTTCTTCCACAAAACATTACTATTATTTTTTTTATAGCATACTTAACAAAAGTACTTACTCTAGACTTCAAAAGTTGTATCTGATTCATTTTTCCAACCGATATATTCATCCAAAAATTTTTGATATTCACTGCTATACCTAGAAGTTGATGTAATCACTATTTGATCCTTATATCTACAAAAATCTACTTTTATCCGATTTTCACTTTCACTCAAAACACAATAACTAGCAGTTTTATACTTTCCATAAGCCCCATTAACATTCAAGTATTCTTGTACTTTTAAAAGGCTCCAACCTGTATCCACAGAATCATCTACTAGCAATATTTTGTCATATTTATCTAAGCCAATTTTGTCAAAACGAATGGTACCTTTTACTATTCTGTTAGATTTTTTATGATAATTAGGTTTTGAAACTCTTCGTTTCAATAAAAATGCTAATAGACATCTAGGCATCCAAGGGATGATGCTCTTCAAGTAATCTTTAACTTTGTTATCCTCACGACTTGCTATAACATCAACAATTGAGCAACCAAAATGCTCTGCCAAGGGCTTGGCAAACAAAAAACCACTCTTAGCAATAAAAACTATTAAGTCAGGCTTATAATCCAATTCAATTTCAGCTGCCCATAGCTTACAATCTCTTTCTACTTCAGCTGATGATTTAAAACTCACTATTATATTATTTTCCTTTGTTAACAAACAGTCCCTCATTCCTAGGTATCATTAAATAATCGATACCAATAATTCTTTCCTTCTAAATAATATTATAATCTGTATTTAGTGTTTTGTCATTGAATATAACGTATATTTTGTAGTAATCTATGCTTTTACAATGACTTTTATTCCTACCACCAAAGTCTTCATTTACTATTAACATTTTTAGTTTCACTACTACTTAGGTAGAGCAACAAATAGTGGCTTTTCTATAAAATATTATTTTAATTCACTACAAATTTAATTATAATCTTTATGAGTATGCGTCTCATCAATCTGTAATAAAACTACATAAAATATTTCTTTGTTATAGTCCAATTCAAAGCTTGACTCACATCCCTATCGGTTGAATATCACATATTCAAGCAGTCATATTCACAAGGAAAGTCTTACTTTTTTGAAAATATCTATTGTATTTAACATCTATATACAACAAGCTACACCTGATCTAATGAGCTTATATTAAGCATTCTAGATACAGCTATTTTCATAGGATTACACTGTAAGCCATATTTATCTTTGACATATATTTAAACATTTATAAGTATCGATCAAAATCAATGTTTAGACATTGCTTTACAATGTACTTTATATGAGAAGTTCTTCTTGTAATTAATAAACGAAGATTATCTTTTATAAAAAAACACCTGCACCTCACTTTGTCGTGTTTTATAATGGTGTTGATGAACCTATAAATGAGATGACATACATGTTTTCTGAAATGTACGAGTATAAGACAAGTAATTCTACACTAGGGTTTACTATTAAAGTCTTAAATATCAATCATGAAATAAATCAATCTCTCATATGCTGATGCTAGAAACTACAAAAAATATTAACTTTAAATATACAGTTTACGTGAGTTCAATGAAAAATATGGTTTACACAAAAATTCTTACACGCAATTGCTTATTATATAGAGAATAATATTTTAAAAGATTTTCTCTTAAATGATAAAAATTTCCGCCACCTCACTATTTAGTGAAGTGGCGGTAAATATTCAATATGCACCATCTGAATCAAATACAGCTGGAATAGTTCTAAATATAAGCTTGATATCTTCCCAGGCACTCATATCACGGATATAACGAAGATCAAGTTCTACCCATTCTTCCCATTTGATATTGGCTCTGCCGCTTACCTGCCAGTAACAGGTAAGACCGGGTCTTACAATAAGGCGCTGCTGTTCGTATGGATTACATTCTTCCATTTGGCTCTGAAGAATAGGTCTTGGACCAACAATACTCATATCACCTTTTATAATATTAAGGAGCTGTGGAAGTTCATCTATTGAGTACTTTCTTATGAACCTTCCAACCTTTGTTACTCTTGGATCATCTTTGATTTTGAAAGCATGTCCTGTTTGTTCATTTTTCTGCTGCATCTTTGCAAACTGGGCTTCTGCGTCGCGGTACATGCTTCTGAATTTATAGATTTTAAAAGGCTTTAAATCTTTGCCTGCTCTTTGCTGGGTAAATAACACCGGGCCACCGTCTTCGATTACTATTGCCAGTGCTGTTACAATCAGAAGAGGTGATAAAACAACCAGTGCCAGAGATGATGCCACAATGTCAAAAGCTCTTTTTACGAATTTGTATGCAAGAGATTTTTCTTTGTATACATCCTTGTATGTTGTTATATAAGTAATGTTAGCTTCGCTGACAGTACTTACTGTTCTCTTTGCTACTGCGCTTTCATTCATAGACATTTCCTCACAATTTCAAACCCTGATTTTTTGACAAGTGACTATCTCACAAAATAAGTTTAGCACAAAGTATCTTACCATTCCTTGAATTTTGATAGGTTTTATACAATTTTTAGTGTTTTTTTAGTTTTTTACTACTTTGCACACATATGAACTGTCTATAATAATTATCGGTTTATCGTCTATGAATGTTTATACTTTTTTGAAAAATAATTCAATCAAACAGTGGTTCTTTCCCAGTGACATCATTTTTTACCCGGAATAATATTGCAATAATATAATAAGAACAAAGAATGTCGCTTGCGACATTCTCGCGCCGAGCGCGGTTGCATTTATGCAACATTTACCTATCGCGCGAGTGCGCATCCTTAGCGGAGCGTTTTTTATATCATAGGAAAGCAATTTCCTATGATATAAAAAATGACAGATTCAAAACACTGAATCTGCCACAAGCACACATTATTTTTTTAACTAAAGATACTACAACAGCCGATAAAAGTCATGTTCCAATAAGCACATTAACATATAACAATGAAGTATTTACACTCCACCATAACTATTAAACAATATCAAATAAGACAGGCCCTTCTCCCCTGTTCTCCTTATTCCTATATCCTATCCCAACACCTTCCCCCATTCCTCCACAAGTCTATCCACAGACCATGCTGCATTGGCAGGGCTTGTGGAGGGAAGACCTGTGCATGGGATTTTTGTAATCGGATAAGTATATTTCATATATAAATCTCTGGATTTATTGCCGTTACAATATATTCTGTTCTCGATATTTCCGGTCTTTAGGATTTCAGAAAGGTCACTAACCTCCACATTGGTTATACTGCTGTCTGAGGATCCGATAATATCGCAGGAATGAATAACATCATAAAGAGCTATGCCATGTTTAAGGAGCATTGCTCTTTTTTCAGGTATGGTTGTTGGAAGTTCTTCTTTAAGCAGAGTGCTCATAACCTTCCAGAATCTGTTTTGTGGATGTCCGTAAAAAAACTGCTGTTCTCTGGACTTAACTGATGGAAAACTGCCCAATATCAAAATATGGGAATTCTGATCATATAAGGGTTTAAAGGGATGAACAATATGCTTTCTTTCTGACTGCATGGATAGCACCTTTCGTATTTATAATATTCATTTACATCTATCCTCAACCCAAACTATCAATAAAATTCTGCAGCATCTTTTTTCCGTCAGGAGTCATGATGCTCTCAGGATGAAACTGCAGGCCGTACACAGGATATTCCTTGTGCTGCACTGCCATGATCTCGCCGTCATCAGCTCTGGCTGTGACTTTGAGGCATGAAGGCAGGGTGCCCTCTTTTAAGGAAAGAGAATGGTATCTTGCCACCTTTATTTTTGCAGGGAGATCCGCAAAAATCGGACTTGAAGCATCAACCTCTGTCTCTGACTGCTTACCATGCATAAGTCTTGAGGCATGACCTACGGTTCCACCGAAGGCTTCACAGATGGCCTGATGTCCAAGACATACTCCAAGGATAGGGAACTTGCCGGATAGTTTACTTACTATTTCCTCACAAATTCCTGCATCGGCAGGCTTTCCGGGTCCGGGAGACAGTACTATTGCTTCCGGGGCCATTTTTTCTATTTCTTCTACAGTTAAGGCATCGTTTCTTACTGCCTTTATGTCAGGTCTGATTGCTCCGATCATTTGGAAAAGGTTATAGGTAAAGCTATCATAATTATCTATTATCAGTATCATCTTTTCTCATCTCCTCAGCTTCTTTTATTGCAAGTACCACTGCCTTTGCTTTGTTTATGCACTCTTCAAATTCCTTTTCCGGAACAGAATCTGCAACAATTCCTGCACCGGATCTTACAAATACATAACCGTTTTTCTTAAAGGCAAGACGTATGGCAATGCAGGTATCCAGGTTTCCGGTAAAATCAACGTATCCTATAGCGCCGCCGTAAATCCCTCTTTTATTATCCTCAAGCTCATCAATTATTTCACAGGCTCTGATCTTGGGTGCACCGGACAAGGTTCCTGCAGGAAGGACACTGTCAATTGCATCAATTGCTGCATATTTCTTACTCATCTGTCCCTTTACTGCGGAGCCGATGTGCATTACATGGGAATATCTTTCTATGGACATATACTTCTCAACTTCTACAGTGCCAAAATCACAAAGTCTTCCGAGATCGTTTCTTCCAAGATCTACAAGCATATTATGCTCTGCTCTTTCCTTCTCATCCGCAAGAAGTTCTTTTTCAAGAGCCTGATCCTGTTCATAGGTCTCTCCTCTTGGTCTTGTTCCTGCAAGAGGGAAGGTTCTGATTTCTCCGTTTTCAACCTTAACCAGGGTTTCGGGTGATGCTCCTGCCAGTTCCATATCCCCTGAAAAATAAAACATGTAAGGGGAAGGATTTGTGGTTCTAAGGACTCTGTAGGTATCAAAAAGGCTTCCCTCAAATCTTGCTTTCATTGGATTTGAAAGCACAAGCTGAAAGATATCACCTTCAAATATATGATTTTTTACCTGCTCTACCTTGCTACAATATTCTTCCTTGGAAAAAACAGGTCTGATTTCTTCAAGTAGTCTGCCCGGCTCCATTTCCTTGGCTTTGCCAAAGCGAATCAGATTTTCCATTTTCTCAATAGCCTCAAGGGCTTTTTTGTAAGAATTATCTATATCTTCAGTATGAACATTTGAAATAAGTATTATCTTCTGCTTGAAATTATCAAAGGCGATAAGATTTTCAAAAAGCATCAGATCCATATCTGCGCTGTCAATTTCATCCTTAGCCTTAAAATGAAGAGAAGGTTCTCCGTATTGCATATAATCATATGAAAAATAACCCACAAGACCTCCCGTAAAAGTCGGGAAGCCTTCAAGCCTTGGAGATTTATGCTCTTCCACCAGTTTTCTGACATAAGAGCCCGGATGGTCAGTCTCGATTTCCTTAGTACCACCGTTTCTTACGGTAAGCTTATTGCCTTTTGCAATAAGCTCCATAGTTGGGTCATAGCCCAAAAATGAATATCTTCCCCATTGTCTGCTATCCTCAACACTTTCAAGCAAAAAGGAATGATCACTTACATTTTGAAGTATACGCATAACTTCCACAGGAGTGGTAATATCCGCAAGAATCTCTCTCTTTACAGGTATCAGTTTATAATCTCCGCTTTTTGCAATTTCTCTGACTTCTTCAATTGTTGTCTGCCTCATTTTCATCTCCTCCGTAAATATAACTTTTCCTCGAAACCATTCTGTTCAACCTTTAAATATTTTACCGAGAGCAAATATCATTCACCGATAAAATAAGCATTTCATGCAAGAACAAAGAATGTCGCTTGCGACATTCTCGCGCCGAGCGCGGTTGCATTTATGCAACATTTACCTATCGCGCGAGTGCGCATCCTTAGCGGAGCGTTTTTTATATCATAGGAAAGCAATTTCCTATGATATAAAAAA
>JAILBM010000369.1 GCA_024680925.1 Butyrivibrio sp. | reverse complement strand
TTTTTTATATCATAGGAAATTGCTTTCCTATGATATAAAAAACGCTCCGCTAAGGATGCGCACTCGCGCGATAGGTAAATGTTGCATAAATGCAACCGCGCTCGGCGCGAGAATGTCGCAAGCGACATTCTTTGTTCTTGCCGGAATCAAGTTAAATATAATTAGTTATAAAGATTCTGGAAAGAATTTATGATAGCATTGATTAAATTATGTGAGAGTGTTATTATTTTAACAGTGTTTTATAAAGGAAAAAATTGATAAGGCATTTGCAGGAATTTTGCTTTGTCAACGTTATAACTGATTGGAGGATCGATATAATGAGTAAGAGTTTCGATGAAATTCTTGGTAAATTAAAAACTGCCACAACCAAGAAGCTTGCTGTTTCCGTAGCACAGGATGAGCCTGTACTTGAAGCTGTTAAAGCTGCCAAGGAGCAGGGAATAGCAGATGCAATCCTTGTTGGTGATAAGGAAAAGATTGAAGAGATTGCAGCAAAGCTTGGAATGGATCTTACAGATTATGAAATAGTAGATGTAAAAGATATTACAGAAGCTGCTACCACAGCTGTAAAGCTTGTTTCTGACGGTAAAGCAGATATCTATATGAAGGGTGCTCTTGATTCTAAGACCTTCCTTAGAAGTGTTCTTAATAAAGAGGTTGGACTTCGTACAGGTAAGCCTCTTTCACATGTATGTGTATTTGAGATTAAGGGAATGAACAGACTTCTTTTCCTTTCAGATGTTGCATTTATGCCTTATCCAACTCTTGAAGATAAGAAGGCTATTATTGAATATACAGTTAATGTTGCAAGAGCCTGCGGCATAGAATGCCCTAAGGTAGCGCCTCTTGCAGCAGTAGAAGTTGTTAATGAAAAGATGCCTGTTACTGTTGAGGCAGCAGAGCTTACAAGACTTAATGAAGCAGGAGAAATCAAGAACTGCATAGTAGACGGACCTCTTTCAATGGATCTTGCAATCGATCCTGAAGCAGCTAAGCACAAGGCCGGAGCTCTTGACAGAAAGATTATTGGAGATGCAGATGTTCTTTTATTCCCTGATATTCATGCGGGAAATCTTGTATATAAGACAATTGTTCGTATGGCAGATTGTAAGAACGGAAATATTCTTACAGGTACAAAGGCACCTGTTATCCTTACTTCACGTTCAGACAGTGTTGAAGTAAAACTTAATTCTATTGCTCTTGCAGCAGTAGTTGCAGAAGACCTTAAAAAGGGTCAGCTTTAATATAAAACTTCCTTTCTGGATGGTTGCAGACAGGAACATTATATCTTTGGAGGATAATACGTTATGGCAATTAAGAGTTTGATCATAAACCCAGGCTCAACTTCCACAAAGCTTGGTATATTTGAAGATGAGACAATGCTTAGAGACGAGACACTTCGTCACAGCACAGAAGAAATATCACAGTATGATTCAATTATTGCTCAGAAGGATTTTAGAAAAAATATTATTCTTGAATTTCTTAAAAAAGAAAATATTGATGTTAAATCTTTTGATGTAATTGTTGGACGTGGTGGTATGCTTAAACCGATTCCTGGAGGAACCTATGCAACAACGGATGCTCTTATAAAGGATCTTGAGGTAGGTGTTTCAGGACAGCATGCATCCAACCTTGGTGGTATTCTTGCCAGAGATATTGCAGATGAAATAGGCGTTCCTTCATACATCGTTGATCCTGTAGTAGTTGATGAGCTTTGTGATGAAGCAAGAGTATCCGGAGTAGATGGTATTGAAAGAGTATCTATTTTCCATGCTCTTAACCAGAAGGCTGTTGCAAGACGTTTTGCTAAGGAAAACGGCAAAAAGTATGAGGATTTAAATCTTATAGGTGTTCACCTTGGTGGTGGTGTATCTGTTGCTGCTCACAAGAATGGAAGAGTAGTGGATGTATTTAATGCCCTTGACGGCGATGGCGCTTTTTCACCTGAAAGAGCCGGAGGACTTCCTACAGGTGGACTTATCAGACTTTGCTTCTCAGGAAAATATACAGAGAAGGAAGTATATAAGATGGCAGTTGGAAATGGCGGCTTTAACTCATATCTTGGAACAAATGATGCAAGAGATGTTGTTAAGATGGCCGATGAAGGCAACGAAAAGGCAAAGCTTGTACTTGATGCATTTATCTTCCAGCTTGCTAAGAACATTGGTGCTCAGGCAGCAGTTCTTAAGGGTAAGGTTGATCAGATAATCATTACAGGTGGTATTGCTTATAATAAAATGATTACTGACAGAATTACAGAGTGTGTAGGATTTATAGCACCTGTAACAGTTTATCCGGGTGAAGATGAACTTCTTGCTCTTGCACAGGGTGCTCTCAGAGTAATGAATGGTGAAGAAAAGGCTAAGGAATACTAATATTTTTATAATAAAAATATATAAGCAGACAATAATTAAGGCATCTATTCACAAGTATTTGGATAGATGCCTTTTCACCGCAAAGAATATAGTTTTTAAGTAATAAATTTTATAATTATAGAAATAATCAATTGATTAATCTATGCTGTTAAAACGGAGAAAACCAATGAAATATTTAAAGCAGCTTTTAATAATTTTATTTATATCGTTTTTGGGAGAGATGTGCAGTCATTTTTTGCCCCTGCCGATTCCGGCAAGTATTTATGGGATAATAATACTTTTTATATGTCTCAATGTCGGAATCATCAAGCTTTCACAGGTAAATGAAACCGGAAAATTTCTTATAGAAATAATGCCTATAATGTTTATTCCGGCAGCAGTTGGAATAATGGAAACCTGGGGAATAATGCAGAATTCCGTTGTGAAATATGTAATTCTTATGATGGTTTCTACAGTTGTAGTTATGGTATGTTCCGGAATTGTTACACAGTTTGTCATACGACATGGAAAAAATAAGTCGAATAACAAATAAGCTTTGAATATTTAATCTGAAAGAGAGAGTTATATATGTTGGATTTTCTTACCAATGCCACATTTTTCGGAGCAGTGGCGAGCATAGTATTTTATGAAGCAGGTCTTCTTATAAAGAAAAAATGTAAGCTGGCAATTTTTAATCCATTGCTTATTTCCATAATATTTACCACTTTGCTTCTTATAGTTTGCAAAATAGATTATGACGTATATTATGAAGGTGCAAAATATATAAGTTATTTTCTTACCCCGGCAACGGTGTGCCTTGCAATTCCGCTTTACGAGCAATTTGAACTTCTTAAAAAGAATGTTACTGCAATAATGGCAGGAATAATGGCAGGAGTAATATCAAGTGTACTTACCGTTCTTTGCGTTTCAGTATTATTTGGATTCAGCCATGAAGAATATGTATCATTTCTTCCTAAGTCAGTGACTACGGCTATTGGTATGGGAATTACCGAGCAGCTTGGAGGATATGTTTCCATAACTGTTGCGGTTATTATTTTGACCGGAGTATTTGGTAATGTTATAGGTGAAGCTGTATGTAAAATATTCAGGATAACGGAACCTGTTGCCAAGGGTGTAGCTCTGGGAAGCTCATCCCATGCCATAGGAACGGTAAAAGCTATGGAAATGGGCGAGGTTGAAGGGGCTATGAGTTCTCTTTCCATAGCAGTTTCAGGTCTTATTACAGTTATTTTTGCAGCTGTTTTTTCATATCTGTATTAAGATAAGTGCTCAAAACAAAATGATGCAGGTAACAGAGAAAATAAGATAACATTGAATAGTGACTAGAATTTTGGTAAAATGTATGTCAGTTTGTGTGAGTGGATTAATTTTTGGTTCTGCAATAAGCACATATAGCAGTAGAACTGTTTTATGGAGATAATATGAGTGGTTTTATAGACAAGATTATAGGTACACACTCTGAGCGTGAGCTCAAGAGAATAAAGTCAACGGTAGACAAAATAGAGTCCATGCGTTCTGATATGCAGGCTCTTTCAGATGATGAGCTTGCCGCTAAGACTGAGGAATTTAAAAAGAGACTTTCAGACGGAGAGACTCTTGATGATATTCTTCCTGAGGCTTATGCCGTTGTAAGAGAAGCAGGTAAGCGAGTTTTAAATATGGAGCACTTCAGAGTGCAGCTCATCGGTGGTATTATACTTCATCAGGGACGTATTGCCGAAATGAGAACAGGTGAAGGTAAAACACTTGTTGCTACACTTCCTTCCTATCTGAATGCCCTCGAGGGTAAAGGTGTATGTGTCGTTACAGTTAACGACTACCTTGCAAAGCGTGACTCTGATCAGATGGGACAGATTCATAGATTTCTTGGATTGACTGTAGGTTGTGTACTTAACAGCATGACTTCTGAAGAGAGAAAAGCAGCCTATGAATGTGATATTACATATGTAACCAATAATGAACTTGGATTTGATTATCTTCGTGATAATATGGCTGTTTACAAAGAACAGTGCGTTCTTCGCGGACTTAACTATGCAATCATAGATGAGGTTGACTCCATTCTTATTGATGAAGCCCGTACACCACTTATTATTTCCGGTCAGAGTGATAAATCAACTAAGCTTTATGAGGCATGTGATATTCTGGCAAAACAGATGACTCGTGGTGAGGATGTTGAAAATCTCACTAAGATGGATGCCATCATGGGTGTTGAGAGAGAAGAAACCGGTGACTTCATAGTCAATGAAAAAGACAAGATTGTAAATCTTACTGAAGCAGGTGTTACCAAGGTAGAGAAGTTCTTTAGGATCAATAACCTTGCTGACCCTGAAAATCTTGAGATACAGCATAATATTATCCTTGCTCTTCGTGCAAATAATCTTATGCAGAAAGACCATGATTATATCGTTCAGGATGACGAAGTTCTTATTGTTGATGAGTTTACAGGTCGTGTAATGCCTGGCAGACGTTACTCCGATGGTTTACATCAGGCTATTGAAGCAAAAGAACATGTTAAGGTAAAACGTGAAAGTAAGACTCTGGCAACTATTACCTTCCAGAACTTCTTTAATAAGTTTGATAAAAAATGTGGTATGACAGGTACTGCACTTACAGAAGAAAGAGAATTCAGAGATATATACGGAATGGACGTTATTACAATACCTACTAACGAGCCTGTAATTCGTATAGATCATCAGGATGCAGTATATAAAACCAAAAAAGAAAAGCTTAATGCTATTTGTGATGCAGTTGAAGAATCACATTCAAAGGGCCAGCCTGTACTTGTTGGTACTATAACAATTGAAGCATCTGAGGAACTTAGTAAGATGCTTAAAAAGCGCGGAATACAGCATAATGTACTTAATGCCAAGTTCCATGAACTTGAAGCTGAGATAGTTGCAGATGCAGGTAAGCATGGTGCAGTTACGATTGCTACAAACATGGCCGGTCGTGGTACAGATATTAAGCTTGATGATGAATCAAGACAGGCCGGTGGTCTTAAGATTATCGGTACAGAGCGACATGAAAGCAGACGTATAGACAATCAGCTCCGTGGACGTTCAGGTCGTCAGGGAGATCCGGGTGAATCCAAGTTTTACATCTCATTGGAAGATAATCTTATGAGACTGTTTGGTTCCGAAAGACTTATTAACATGTTCAATTCCCTTGGTATTCCTGAAGGACAGGAGATTGAGCATAAAGCCCTTACTAAGGCAATAGAAACAGCTCAGAAGAGAATTGAAGATAATAACTATGGTATAAGAAAGAACCTTCTTGAATATGACCAGGTTATGAATGAGCAGAGAGAGATTATCTATGAAGAGCGTCGTAAGGTTCTTGATGGTGAAAGTATGCGTGATACCATCTATAAGATGATCACTGATATTGTAGAGTCCAGTGTTGAGACTGTTGTAGGTGAAGTTACAGATGCCAATGATTGGAATCTTAATGAATTAAATGAGCTTCTTATTCCTACGGTTCCTATTCAGAAAGTTACAAGAGGAAGACTTACAAAGCTTACAAAAGCAGGACTTCTTCAGCAGCTTAAGGAAGAGGCTGTAAAGCTTTATGAAGAAAAAGAAGCTGAATTCCCTGAGCCTGAAACAATAAGAGAAATCGAGCGTGTTCTTTTACTTAAGGTTATTGACCGTAAGTGGATGGATCACATTGATGATATGGATCAGTTAAGACAGGGAATAGGTCTTCAGGCTTATGGTCAAAGGGATCCTCTTGTTGAATATAAGCTTTCAGGTTATGAAATGTTCGATGAGATGACTAAGAACATTAAAGAGGATACAGTAAGACTTCTGTTCCATGTACATGTTCAGGAAAAGGTTGAGCGTGAACAGGTAGCCAAAGTTACAGGAACTAACAAGGATGATTCTGCTGCTAAGGCACCGGTTAAGAAAATGGAAGCTAAGGTATATCCTAATGATCCATGTCCATGCGGAAGTGGTAAGAAATATAAAAACTGTCATGGAAGATTTGATAAGTAATTAGTTTTAGAAAGTTGGTAATAATTAAATGGTAATTCTTGATCAGATGAAGGTTGAGCTGCAGAACCTCAGAGGAACACTTGACGAAGTAACTGCATCACTTGATCTTGATAATAAAAAGAAGATAATCGAAGAGCTTAACAGAGAGATGGAAGAGCCTACCTTCTGGGATAATGCAGAAAAGGCTAACAGGAAAACCAAGGATCTTAAGAATATGCAGGATCTTGTGGAAAATATGGAAAAGCTCCATGGTCAGTATGATGATATTATCGGACTTATCGATATGCAGAATGCTGAAGGTGTAGATGATGAAGATATGGCAGCAGAAATAAGAGGTGAGCTTGATGAGTTTGAAGCAACTCTTGAAGA
>JAILBM010000368.1 GCA_024680925.1 Butyrivibrio sp. | reverse complement strand
GTTTTTATATCATAGGAAATTGCTTTCCTATGATATAAAAAACGCTCCGCTAAGGATGCGCACTCGCGCGATAGGTAAATGTTGCATAAATGCAACCGCGCTCGGCGCGAGAATGTCGCAAGCGACATTCTTTGTTCTTGTGCTGAATATGTAAAACTGTGAGATTATTCATCCTTTGCAAGAACGGAAGAATCAAGATTACCGGAAGCAATTTCCCTGTCTATCCATAAGCGAAGAGAATCAACGGATACTGAAATCTGTTCCAGCTTTTTTCTTATCTTTATAAAATCCTGTATTTCAGACTCATCGATATTACTGTCTGCTGTTATATCAATTAGTCTGTTTTTCTCGCTTTCCATAGTGTTAAGGCCTGAGAGAATTTCTAATGTAATCTGAGTAATATCCTTAGGTTTAAGAGGTGGAACATACTCCTGGCCGATAGGACACTCATGTGAACAGTAATAATTACAGAGTGAAGGATCCTTGTAGCATTTTGCCATAGCCATAATATCGTCAGGATGAGCGGCGGTGCGTTCGTTTTCAATTTTTTCTATACGATCGGCAGATACATAAACCATTTCCTCAGAAGCTTTTTCTCTTGTTAATCCGGCATTTTCTCGACTGATCTGATAAACGTTTTTGTTCTCTTTAATAGATTTTTTTCCCATTTTTCCTACCCAATCTTACCTCTAAATAGAAGCTTTATTTTCAATTATTTTAACATATTATTCAATTATTGGAAACTTAGTGATAATTTGCTTTATCTAAGTTCAAGAAAATGATAATTTTGGTCGAATTTGCAATAAATATCGAAAAAACTGACGACTTTTAAATTGTCTCGAAGTCGATATATTGATTAATAAATTTGAAATTTTAGAACATTAAAGTTAGAAGTGGCTGAAAGACTTGTAAATATTGTATTTCCAAAAATCAGCAATAATGCAGTTTACGAAATTACAAACATCTATTGTTGTATAAAAACATACAAATTAATCAATTTGAAAAAAACAAAAAAAATGGAAAAAAAGGCTATTCTTTTGCGTGTTTAATGTCGATATATCTGTTATAATTGATGTTAAATCAAGATAACATCAACAAACATATGTGGTATTTTAGAGGGGGAACTGCTTATGTTATGTGAATGCTGCAACAGAGAAGAGGCTATTACTCATATTACCGGACACGGATATGTATGCCTTAAGTGCAACAACAAATTGATGCTGAAGATGCATGGACGTAAAGACGACTTTCAGCATCCGGACACTATTTTTGTATATGAACCTGATGGAACTGTCAGACAATTTGCTTTGTCACACCGCGTAATGGAAGATGGTGTATTTTGGACTGCAAGTGAGATTAATGGCGGGTACATTTTTGAGTTCATGTCAGACATTGATGACAATACTTCTGACGTCATCAAGAAATTCCAGTATAAGATTATATCAGGCATTTCATTTAAAACGATTGAACGCAGCGATAGTATGGGTTTATATGATGATGTCCTTTCTAAAAAGGGAACTGACTATTCATTAAATAATCGTGGAAATGTAGATATAAGGCTCAATGAGAAGGAACAGGTAAAGCTTTCTATTGATGGTGAAGAGTTCTCTCTTAAAGAGTTTGGCGCCATGTTAAAGCGTTATGCAGGTGCTTCCATGTGCTTCCAGATTCAGGATAGGATTGAACCGCTTCTTAAGAAAGATGATTTTCTTGTAGCCATTAAGGTTACTGCCGGTGAGCTTTTATATGAATTTGAAGAAGCTATGGAGATTTTTGAGGCTGAGTATGTTGGCCCTGAAAGAATTACAGCTTTTGAGAAGACTATGCTTGATATTGCCAATAAGCTGGATATTTTATATCATTCCGAGAAGATGAGTGAGGCAAGATTTGCCGGTCAGAAGATGATCGACATGTTGCAGGAACTTAGATGTGAGGATGAAGATTTTCCAAAATTTGATATTCAACTTATAAATAATATTATAAATAAGCCTTAAATATATACAGCGTTTTTTGAAACCAATTAATGATATATCGGTTTGAAGTGACCGGATGTATCCTGTTGATGTTATTAAAGACTACGGAAAGTGAGTGATCATTTTCGTAGTCTTTTTCTTTTAGATCTTATAATACTTCCTGCAAGAGTGAACAGAACAATTAGCATAAGAAGTGTGTTTATGGCAATACAGGTAAATATGCCAAGGCTTGAATGCTCCAGCTTATCAAAGGCCTCCGGAAAAAGTCTCCAACCTGTTTCGTAGGAATAGGTTTTATATTTATTTATACCATGACTTTCTGCCAGTTCCTCCAGGGTTCTGTATTTTTCTTCATAATTAAATCTGTTTAATATAAGAGTATTACTTTTTGTTCTTGCATCAAACTGGTTGTAGGCTCTAAAGATTACATTAGGTTTAACACCGCTGGGAATTGTGATGGTTATGTCAAAGCCTTCAGCATAGGTATTGTAAATAGTATTACTCTCAGGCCATGGATTATATTCTGACCAGTTAAGCCCTGCATCGAGACTGTAATCAAAGTAAATAATCGTATTGTTAAGGTCCTTGCCGCTTACGTGAATAGTGACTTCGCCTGTGTCATAATCTACACTTGTGAGTTCGATTTCACAGTACTGCGGTGCTTTTTTTAGATTATAGGCATAGGTGGAGGTGGTATCCATAGAAATGTTGGCAAGTGAGGTAGCGGCATATTCTGAATAATCCACTGAAAGTTCTGTGCTTTTAAGCCCCAGGTATTTGGCCACAGAGGTGGCATCTGCTTTACCAAAGGCAATCAGATCCTCATCATTTTCACAAAAAATGCTGTCTCTTTCCTGATCTACATGGCAATGCTCTATAATGCATGAGGGAATTCCAAGCCTGGTAGATTCTCTGATTATTCCATAATAATTTTCTCCGGTCTTTCCGATTTTTGTTTTGACACCTCTAAGAAATAGACCCATCTCAGACATGGTTTGAAGCTGAACCGAGCCAAACTGATATCCGAAGGCATGGAAAGGTGCGTCTGAGGCAATCCATACCTCAGAGCCAAAAAGGTTATGATAAACAGAAGCATTATAATGAATGCTGAAAAGAAAATCAGCTTCTTTATCAGCAGCAAACTGAGCTCTCTCCAAAAGAGAAAGCTCAGTGTCGTCTATTCGAGTCATGTATACAGTAACATTATCGTATTTTGACAGCTCCTCATACATGGCAGTAGCTGTAGTAAGTGTCATCTCCTTTTCAAGATGATCGTTTCCTGTAGTACCAAGATTGGTTCCACCGTGTCCCGGATCAATAACTATAACTATTTCTTCCCCAGGATCCTGAAGCCGGGCACCGTCATAAGTGATATTATTCATTTACTTCCCCAAAACAAATAAATTCAAGTGATTTTAAAGCTATTAAGAGTCTTTTATCACCTCTGTAACTATATCCATAGGACCTGTTCCTATACGGTATATTACATCCTCCAAAGTGATAAATCTCTTGTTTTGTATAAACTTAAGATATCTTGGAGTAAATCGCATGGTTATTCCCGAAGGTTCAATTTTGTTATTTACTTTATTGCGAATAGTTTCGCAGGCATCCTCGGGATCGTGCTCCATACTCCTTGATAAAATACACAGAAGGGTTCCTACAGTTTGTGTAAGACCGATCATATTTATATCCTGCATGGCATCAGCAGATTGCATGGAAGATATCTCCCAGCTCTTAATGTTTCTGTATATACCATATTCACAGTCGACTTCCACAAGTCGGTGATTTTTCATATCTAAAAGCCATGCCATATTGCCTCTTACAAACATATCGGACACTATAAAAAGAGAACCTTCGAATGGAAAATTAACGTTATGGCAGTTGGTTATAGTAAGATTTGCCTGAACCTTATGCATTCCCAGATCGTCTTCTATATCTTTCAGAGCTGAAGCGTCTATGGTTTCTTCTTCATTTCCGTTATCTGTTAGATTTTCGCTGTTTTCCTCAAGTTGGTCTTCTGTTGCTTCATAGGAAATATTTTCTTTATGGGCATTATCAGCTTTATTTTCGGCTTCATCGGAGTTATCAGATGAATCGTCTTTTTCTCCAAGAATTATAACCTTGTCGGCAGTAACCTTGGCAGTTTCTATGCGTTTCCTTTCAGCTTCGGCTATGGCTTTGCCGTCATAGGGCGGGAAAGCCACTGTAACTCTGTCGGAAACTCCTTCTTCAAAAGGACCGCAAAGAGGATATATGCCTCGTCCTCTGCCAAAATAATCTTCGTTAAATTCAACAGGGCTTCCGTCAGGATTTTCAAAGAACTGCTCCGGTTCAAAGGCCATACCAAGTATATCATGAGACACAGGTATAGTCATGTTTCTTGGGAGATATTCATATAAATTGGTTCTTAGAGTATATCGCCCTTCCTTTTCCATAAGCTCTACGGATACCTTATGTTTGTCATCCACAAAGGCACACTTTTCTATGTTGCAGGGAAGAGCCCCGTTAAAATATGCATTCCCTCCGGTATAAACAGGCAGATGGTCATAGTAGGCATCATTATTGCCGTTTTTCTTTTTGGTATCGGGACCTAGACCCGAGAAATAGTGCTCCGGAGTTGGATAGTTATCATAGGGCTTTGTTCCGCAGATCATATTGTTGCGACTTAGGGTGTCAGCATTTTTGGAAATAATGTATTCCATCAGATCCTGTCTTATTTTCTTCTGGATAAAAATGTTATTGTAAAATCTGGCATCTCCATGAAGTATAGTCATAAAACCTGCTATTTTTGTACTGTGGGGTACGTGGTAAGGGGTATAGCGATCAGTGGCAAATTTCTTGCCGCCGTTGCCCGTTCCGCTTCCCACATAGGTAAAGGCTCCCATTATAAGATTATGGACAAAGGCAATGCCCTGAGTACTTATTCTGCAGGAGATATCAGACAAAAGAAGATTATGGTCTATCAGGGTAGGACCATGAGAAACTTCTATAAAAATGTCTTCTCCCAGAGCCAGCCCTTCTTTTATAAGGGTATTTTTTGGAGGCACATTATCATGGAAAAGATTCTGTGTGACCCTGGTTCCCTGAGCCTGCCAGTCAAGCCAAAGTCCTCTTGTACAGTGATCTATATGATTGCGCCTTATGATCACATCAATAGCGGCATGCATTTTGATACCGCCAATTTCTGCTCCTGCGAGATTTTGGCGATTGTTTATATGATGAATGTGGTTATCCTCAATAACTGAGAATACTCCTCCCATATGTCCTACAATTCCGGTCTGACCGCAGTCATGAATATCACAGCGGCGTATAATATGTGACCCAACTGTTTCTTTGTCCCAACCATCATTAACAGCCTGGCATACCGCATCTCTTTGGGTCTGGGTGCCGTCTTTTTTCCAGAAGGAAGTCCATTTATTATCGTTGCCGGGCTGATAATATTTGCCCAGGGATATTCCGCTGCATTTAGAGTCGTAAATTTCACATTCTTCTATTATCCAGCCCTTGGACCAGTGAGGCCCTATCATGCCTTCCTGAACTGCAGTGGGCGGTGCCCATTGAGTGGCTGCCTGTCTTATCTGGAATCCGGATACTGTAATATAATTTATTCCTGTCTTGGAAGGGTAGAAGCAGTTCGGTCTTACGGTAATTTCGATACAGTGATTTTCTGTTTTTTCACCCTGAAAATTGGCATAAATTGCCGTCATGTTATCTTCGCTCTGGGTATACCAGGTATGAAGAGTAAAGTCAGGATCCCAGGAGGCATTGTTCCTTACAGGATGCAGGCATTCTTCCAGTGAAGTAACCTCATACATGGCCTTTCCGTCTATGAATACCTCTCCAAGATGAGCAGAGGCATTCCTTGAAAACCAGTCGCCATGGACTTTTTCTTTAAAGGGGTTAAAACTTCCGAAAAAGCTGTCCGGGATAAGTACCTTGTAGGTATTTTCTTCAAAATACTTAAAGCCGCTTATTTCCTCGGCACCGCTTATGATTGCACCACCTGGGGCAGAGCTTATATATTCTATTCTTTGATCTTCTGTTCCGCCTCTTTTGGGATCTACAGATTCTCTGTAAAGACCGGGACCAACTAAAATTCGGTCGCCGGGCATAGCGATATTTGCTGCTTCGGAAATAGATTTAAATGGATGAATACGGCTACCGTCACCACTTCTTACGACATTTGCAGAAACATAGATTTGCATGAGCCCCTCCCTCTTATATAGCAAATATATGAAAATTGATTTTTATTTATAGGAAACTAAAATAGTCCAAAAATCTCTGCACATTGTAAATATAAAAATTTTAGAAACTCTATAATTATTCTATCATGTTTGGGGTAAAAATGATAAAATTTAATATAGATTGTGAAAAATTAGATTTTGCATAATGGCAAGTGCAGAGTACATCTGATTTTTCCATTGTGAACAAGGTTTGTTACCAGGGAAAGGAGATTTTTAATGGCAGAAAGATATTTTGGAGAGGACACACCAAAACTGGGTTTTGGTCTTATGCGACTTCCAAGGATTGAAGGAAGTTCTGAGATTGATGTTGAGCAGACAAGTAAAATGGTAGACATGTTTTTGGAGGCAGGTCTTACCTATTTCGATACAGCTTTTGTTTATGAAGGATCAGAGGAGGCTACAAAAAAGGCACTTGTAGAGCGTCATCCAAGAGACAGCTATACTCTGGCAACCAAGCTTAATGCAGGTTATTCGGGATGTAAAAATGCCGAGGATGCCAAAAAAGAGCTTGAAATAAGTCTGGAAAGAACAGGGGCAGGGTATTTTGATTATTACCTTCTTCATGCTCTCGGCAAGGGCAATATCGGTAAATATGATGAATACGGAATCTGGGATTTTGTAAAGGAAATGAAGGAAAAAGGCCTTATAAAGCATTGGGGCTTTTCATTCCACGATACACCGGAATTTCTTGATGAGCTTTTGACTAAGCATCCTGATGCTGAATTTGTTCAGCTTCAGATCAACTATGCTGACTGGGATAATCCATCGGTTCAGTCAAGAGCCTGTTATGAAGTAGCAAGAAAGCACGGCAAGTCTATTGTTGTTATGGAACCTGTAAAGGGCGGAGCCCTTGCTAATCCGCACCAGTCAGTTCAGGAGGTATTTAAGACTGCCAATCCTGAAATGTCAGTCGCATCCTGGGCAATCAGATTTGTAGCTTCCCTTGACGGAATCCTTACAGTTCTCTCAGGTATGTCAAATGTAGAGCAGATGGCAGATAATCTCTCCTATATGGCTGATTTTAAAAAGCTTGATGATAATGAAAAGGAAGTTATCAAAAAGGCTCAGAAGGCTCTTGCAAGTATTGATTCAATCCCATGTACAGCTTGTCAGTATTGTACAAAGGGTTGCCCAATGCAGATTAATATTCCTGCAATATTTGCTGCAAGAAATAAGCAGCTTATCTGGAATCAGACACAGCAGGGACAAAACGAATACAACAGAGCTATTGAGGGAAGAGGCAAAGCATCCGAATGTATCGGATGCGGACAGTGTGAAGCTGCTTGCCCACAGCATATAAATATTATCGAGCGCCTTAAGGAATGCGCAGAAGTATTTGAATAAAAAGTTTTATAGTATTTTCAATCAGAAACCCGCATTTACTGCGGGTTTCTTAAAAAGAAAATGCATTATCAAAGGGAATTTTAATGAGTAAGTTAGATGATTTAAAAAGCTATATTAAGAGTCTCGGAAGTCTTGCAGTGGCATTTTCTTCGGGAGTGGATTCCACTTTTTTGCTAAAGGTTGCCCATGATACTCTGGGAGAGAAATGTATAGCCATTACAGGAAAATCTGAGTCTTTCCCAAGTAAGGAAAGGCAGGAAGCAGAAGCTTTTTG
>JAILBM010000367.1 GCA_024680925.1 Butyrivibrio sp. | reverse complement strand
AGCCGGACTTGACAAAATCATGGCAGAATGTAAATCTCAATATGAGGAATATTGCAAAAATATAAATGAAATGAGCACTGGCTCAGATACAAGCGCAAAGGTTGAAAAGGTAAAAAAAAAGTGAACGTAAAAGTTGAAGAACATTTAGTTAATTATGACAACAAAGAAGTATACGGAACTCTCTACTATCCTGGAGATAATGAAAAACATGGTGCTGTTATCTTAAGCCATGGCTATAACGGATGTGGAAATGATTTTGTTAATGAATGCAAAGCCCTCGCAGAAGAAGGTTATGTTGCTTATGCCTATGATTTTTGTGGTGGCTCAACAAGATCAAGGAGCAGTCTTGAAACTACAGAAATGACTATTTTTACTGAAGAAGCAGATTTACTGGCTGTTTTTGAAGACATATCCTCTCTAAGTATGGTTGACCCTTCCAGAATATATCTTATGGGCGGAAGCCAGGGCGGTCTTGTCACAACCCTTGCCACAGAAGAGCTTCAGGAAAAAGTAGCTGCCATGGCCCTTTACTATCCTGCTCTCAATATCCCTGATGACTGGAGAAACACCTTTAAAAATGAAGAGGATATTCCGGAAAAAAATGAATTCTGGGGAATGGAACTTGGAAAAGAATTTTTTACATCAATAAGAGATTTTCATACTTTTGACAGCATCGGAAGCTACAAAGGAAACGTTCTTATAGTATACGGTGATCAGGATCCTATAGTTCCCTCCGGAGCTATGGATAAAGCCGTAGATGCTTATGAAAACATTGACCTTGTTGTCCTTGAAGGTGAAGGTCATGGTTTTAGCCCTGAAGGCGGTAAAGAAGCCATAAATAAAGTTATCGACTTCATAAAGGCTAATTAAAGTTATATAAGGTAACCCCTCTTATATAAAAAGATAAGGGCTGATAAAACACCTCTTTGCGAAAGCAAATTTATCAGCCCTTTTTTTCATATATTAAATTGTTTAATTAAAACGGAAGCTGGTCATCTTCTACGGTGACATTCATGTTTATGCCGCCAAAGTTTGTGTTTTGTGTATCTGCGCTGCCTGATTTGCTTTCAGCAAATTCCTGCTCCTCAGCTACAACATCTGTTGTATACACCTTCTGTCCATCTTTATTGGTATAACTTCCGGTCTGAATGCGGCCTGTAACAAGTACCTTGGTTCCCTTTTTAAAATACTTCTCCGCAAACTCACCGGCTTTGCCAAAGGCAACAATATTTATAAAATCTGCTGTCTGGGCATCACTGCTTCCTTTTCTCTGAAATCTTCTGTCTACAGCAAGACTGTATCTGGCTACAGCTGTAGTACTGTCCCCTTGTGTATATCTGACATCAGGATCCCTTGTAAGTCTTCCCATAAGTATAACTTTATTCATATCAACAACCCTCCATGAAGAAAAATCATAAGTTTATTATGCCAAATTTTGTCGGATTATATCAATCCTTTTTTATAATTCTTCTTCATTTTCATTCTCTTTAACAGATTCTTTATCAATCGTTTCAGGAGAATTACTTAAATCAGATTCTTCAATATCAAAATCATCCTGTTCAGATATGTTTTTATTTCTTTTTATATGGTCCTTGACCTTTGATCTTATAGCTGTTTTAACTTTCTTTTTAGTCTTCTTTTTCAAAATATGAAGTGCAAGTATTATTGCCAGCGGAATGATTATAACGATGGCTGTTTCCAGGTTTTTCTTAAGCTTTTTCAGCATTCTCTGTCTTTTCTTCTTTCTTATATAAGCTTCTACATTTCCTTTAATATCACTCATTTCTTCTACCCCTCGTTTATAATAATATTCTTTCATTAGCATATTTGCATAATCCATACAGTATTAAATGTATTACCGTTAATAATATTGTAGTCTCAGATTGCAGTTACATCAAATAAAAAACTATTAAAATCTATTTTATTTTGCCAAAAAAGATAAATATAAAGGGTAAATCCGCCAAAAGAAATATGTATTGCTTTAAAGCTATTAAATATACTGTATATAAAGAAAACGTTAACTTTTTTTCTTATGAAGGAGGCTGTTAAATGAATAAGTTTTTCTTAGGCGTTTTATTTGCATTATTAGTAGTTTATGTTGTTTCACCACTTGACCTTGCGCCCGGTCCTATAGATGATGCTCTGGCTATTTTCCTTTTTTATGCAGCCAACAAAAGTAAGCTGGGCCTTGGAAAAGTAAACAAAGAACATGTAGATGTTATAGATACAACAGGAAAAGAAATTTAGGAGGAATCATAATATGAAAAAGAGATTATATAGAAGCAATGAAAGAAAGATATTTGGTGTATGTGGAGGCATCGCTGAATTTTTGGATGTAGATCCTACAATTGTCAGAATCATATGGGTACTTTTATCATTGTCCGGTGGAAGCGGTGCCATTATTTATTTAATAGCTGCTCTTTTAATGGATAACAGACCTGATTACATAAGTAAATACGAATAAAAGAATTTATATGTTATCAGGTGTTATTTTTTCTTCAGCGACTTTCTTTTCATAAGTAAAGCCATTGATAAGATCGGTTATGCTGATAATTGCATCGCATCCGGTTCTTTCAAAGCTGAACTCACCTACAATTGAATGATATTTTTCGTTCTTTTGAACACAGTGTATATAAGGCATTGCCATGGCAGCTTCATAGGAAATCTTACTAAGTGGTGTCTTATGTGTTTTCAAAGTCTCAATAAAAAGATTAAATTCATCTTCATTATTAACTTTGGCAGCACAGATTCCTGTATCAAAAAGACGTTTTGCCAGTAATGCTTTTGTATTTTTACCAAGTTTTTCATTGTTTTTACTCATACTTCTCTCTCCTGAGGGGTATTCTAGCACACTTTATCAGCAAAAAACAGAGCTTTAAAATTCGATTTCATAAAAAGTTTGAAATTTTATAAGCTCTGTTTTTTTGTTTAAATAAAAAATATTCTTTTCAAAATCAATATATTTTGTAATTTCCGGATAAAGCAAGAAGAGCAAACATATAAAGGCAGTTATCGTAGTATCTTCTTATACCTTTTCTCATAGGCTGGTTCCAAAACCATTCTACCCATCTTTTGGCCACTGCAAAATCTGAATCTTTACTATCACTATAAGGAACTGCCAGGCAGCTCTGAGCAATGGTGGATAAAAGTCCCAGAGGATGTAGAACAGGTCTTTCTACAGGTGTACCGTCAACTTTGTACGTACACCTTACTGCTTCTAAATCTGTGCCAAAAAAGTTCATCATTTTAACAGGAATTTTTGCCAGATCTTCATCTTTTCCAAACCATTCTGCATCAAGTCCTATATTAGCTGCTGTTCTGTAGGCATCACTGAAGAAATCTCCAAAATATCCCCATGGAAGCTCTTTATCCATAGGTGAACCATCAAAATTTCCATATTCAGGATTTAATCCGGTTGTTGGATGACAGGCAGTTTTAAGGTATTCTCTGCTGGCCTTTGCAGCCTTTACAAAAAATTCTTTGTCTTCATCATAGGCCCACAAAGCAAACAGTTCATAGAAATGTGGCAAATGGTATGAAGGATCTGTATGTGTGCTTCCCGGTACGAACAGAATCTGATGGTTTTCATGATTCCACATAGGAGAGCCCATTCTTCCGTTTTCACCCTTATGAATGCAAGCTTTTAAAATATCTTTTGCATGATATGAATATTCTAAAATTCCCTGACCGTCGCCCCATCTGTGGGATGCCATAAATAAAGCCATAGCAAAAAACTCTTCTCCATCAGGCGCAGGGCCGTCAGAATTTTTGGTTCCATCCAACTGACAGGACCAGGCAAAATAACCTTCATTTTCGCCTTCGTCCATATACATATATTTTCTTGCCCATCTCCAGATACGGTCAAATTCTTCCTTCATATCCAGCTGAACACACATCATCATACCATAGGACATGCCTTCAGTTCTGGCATCATTATTTCCTGTATCCACGAGGTAGCCCATATCACCGTCTTCGTGATATATTCTTTCATTTGCATCATAGAAAAAAGTCTCTTTGGCAAGATTTATTTTTTCCTCTATTTCCCTGTCTGTTTTACCGATTTCTTTAAATAAATTTCTGTATATTTTAGTATCAAATGCTCCCATAATCTTTCCTTTCAAAAAACACCTTTTGATTATAGTGACATTTTTCTCTTTAACAGTCTGCCTGAATTTTGCTATATACTTTCTAAATTATGCTCTTTAAACATTTTTATTTAGGAAAAACGATTTCAAATACCGTCCTTGGACCATCAGGCTTTTCCTCCAGAAGTTTTATGCTTCCGCCATGGGTCTCCACTATAAGCTTTGCTATGGCAAGGCCTAGACCTGTCCCCTGTCCGCTGGTTCTGGATTCATTTCCCACAACAAAGGGGTTGAATATATTTTCTCTGATATTTTCAGGGATACCTACTCCGTCATCTCCTATATGTATAATAATTTTATCCTCATATTCCTTCATGGAGGCAATAATCGTTGTGCCTTTTGGATTTGCCTTTACTGAATTGGAAATAATATTTTCAAATACCCTTTTTAACTGAACTGTATCAAAGCTATATTCGATTCTGTCATCCGGAAGATCTATATCCATGTTAAAGCCCATAAGATTCAGCTCTTCATACTTGGCAGCCAGATACTCCCTAAGATATTCGCAAAGATCCTCATTTTCACGAATCAGGCTGAATTCAGGGTGCTCAAGCCTTGAGTATTCATAAAAAGTATTTATAAGCTCTGAAAGATTTTCAGCTTTTTTATTTATGGTTTCAAGATATCTTTTTTCCTCTTCTTTAGGAACAAGGCCCTCTGATACTGCCTTAGAATACCCCTGTATAACAGTGATGGGGGTTTTAAGATCATGGGATATGTCTGCCAGCATTTTCTGCTTTTCATTTTCACTTTGAAGGCGCTTTTTTTCACTGTCATTAAGGCGCTTTGACATCTTATTAAAGGTACCTATAATTTCAACAAATTCTTTCGGCCCTGTATAGGAGATTTCTGAAAATGAAGAGTCAGTTGTATAGCTTGCCATGGCCTTTTTTAACATATTAAGAGGCTTCTTAACAACAAAGGATACTCTGAAAACAAAAAATATGATTAACATAACAAGAAGAACAATAAATACAGTAACAGCTAAAATAAATATTTCTTTATAGGCACTGGATTCATAGGCGCTGCTAAATACCGAATGAATAAGAAGAATCCTTTTTTCGCCTTTGTTAGTAACAAACTCATACTTCTGCACATAGGTTTCATCATCATCATCGTATCCGTACAAATAATCAATTTTCTTCTCGGTAATGGTTTCTGCATCAGTATCAAGATTTGAATACACAATATTTCTGTCGGCATCCAATATAATAATCCCTTCAAGGATCATATATGCGTCATCCACAGTATCATCATAATTGTATCTGTGAATAACGTATCCCTCTAAGGCATTTTCTTTATACAACGTGTCCATTGTGTAGTAGGTGTTTCCAAATACATCCGGAATAAAATCCACTTCTTCCAAAGTATATGTATTATTCTTGGATTCATTACCTGTATATACAATATTGGCATTTTCATCAAGAACTTCTATATAGGTACCCTTACCAAGCTTACGGGAAATGATTATTTTGTCATAATTCTCCTCTTTCAGAAGCTTTTCCTGAGAAATAATTCCGTTGGCACCATAAAGACTTATTGCATTATCAATACCACGATTCAAAATAGTTATTGATAATAATGCAATAAGTATGACAATTACCGCAAACAATACATAGTTTCCGGTAATCATAGAATATAAAGTTCCGTTCTTTTTTAAAATTTTATTCATAGGATTTTTTCAATTTTGTAGCCCAGGCCACGTATGGTTTTAATGTACTTGGGATTATTCCGGTCATCTTCAATCTTATCTCTAAGCTTACTCATATGAACCATAAGTGTTTTTTCATCTGTTTCATAGTACTCACCGTTAATATGCTCATAAATCTGAACTTTGGTAAATACTCTTCCCGGATTTTTCATAAGCAGAGTCATGATCTTAAATTCAAAAGGTGTCAGCATTATTTCCTCACCATTTTTAGTAAAGCGCACCCTTTCAATATCTATTTTTAATTCTCCCACCTCAAAAACGTTCACTACCGTTTCTCCGGATCCCAGCTTATAAAACCTTCTGAGAGCAGCCTTAACATGAGCCACCAGTTCCATAGGATTAAATGGCTTTGTCATATAGTCATCTGCACCTATATCAAGTCCAAGAATCTTATCATTATCCTCGTTTTTGGCAGAAAGGATTATTATTGGAACATTATTTTGGGATTTTCTTATTTTTTTAATAAGCTCATACCCATTCATTCCCGGCATCATAATATCTGAAATCACAAGATCAGGCTCACAATTGTCTATCATATCAAAGGCATTTATTCCATCCTCTGCAAAAAAGACATCAAAACCATCCTTTTCCAGATAAAGCCTTAAAAGAGCGATTATATCTTTGTCATCTTCTGCTATAAGGATTCTGTTTTTATCTTTACTCATATCTCAAAGCCTCTATAGGATTAAGTTTGGCAGCTTTGTTGGCCGGATAAAAGCCAAAAAAGACACCAAAAGCCATGGAAAACAATACACATATTATTATACCATTAATTGATATACTTCCTGTCGTATTCATGATTTTATTTGCCGCAAGGCCGAACAGTTCACCCACAATAACTCCTATCACTCCACCAATAAGGCACACAACCACAGCTTCCGTAATAAATTGTAGTCTTATAAATCCGTTTGTAGCACCAAGGGCTTTTCTTGTACCTATTTCTCTGGTTCTCTCAGTTATGGAAACCACCATTATATTCATTACTCCAATTCCTCCAACAAGAAGAGAAATTGCTCCTACTGCCATAAAAGCATATGTCTGAGTATTGAGCATCGATTCCATGGACTTAATTTCTTCTTTCATACTATAACCATAAGCTTCATAAGCATCATTTACGGAATAATATTTTTTGTTAATATATTCTGTTATGTCTGAAACCAAAGCTCCCTGATCTTCTCCCGATTCTGCTATAACATCAAAGGAATCATAAAGCTCATTTTGACGAAGCTGTTTTATGGCACATTTAAGAGGAACATAGGCGCCTGTTCTTATATCCTTTTGGGAAACTCCCGTACTGAATTTACCGCCGTTACTTTCGCTGTACTCATATATACCCACAATAGAATATGAATAATATTTATTGTCAAGAACAGCTTCAATCTGGCTTCCAAGCGCACTCTGCTTATCACCTGCAAATAAATTATCCACAAGTCTGTCGGAAACTATTACCACCTTTTTACCATCTTCCTGTTCCTGCTCTGTCAAATTTCTTCCTGCTATGATATTAAGCTTTTTATTTTTTAAAGCCTCTGAATTTAAGCCTTCCAGTGAAACATTTGCGTACTTTTTCCCACTTTCTATCTTAGTTTCTGCTATAGATTTGGAAAGTGAGATTCCACTTACTCTGCCTTTAAAGGTATTTTCAATATCTTCAAGCATTTCAGGTGAAAAATAATCTTTATCCTTGGCATCTCTTACATAATCGGAATACTCTCCGGTTTCAGGATCAGGTTTTTGGGTGACAAAAAATGACATGACATTTACTCCCATATCCCCCATTTGACTCATGGTTGAGGTCTTCATACCCTCCGCCACGTTCATAATGGCAATAACAGAGGCTATTCCAATTATTATTCCAAGCATTGTAAGAAAAGTTCTGAGTTTATTGGCCATAAGACCTGTTAAAGCAAGTTTAATATTTTCAAGAAGCATATCTTATGCCCATCCTTTCATCAACAATTCTGCCATCCTTTAAAGTAAGTATGCGCTCAGTTTCAGATGCAAGTTCCGGTGAATGAGTTATAAATACTATGGTTATTCCCTGTTCTTCATGAAGCTTATGAAAAAGATCCATTATTTTTCGTCCGGTGGCTGAATCAAGGGCTCCGGTAGGTTCATCGGCAAGTATAATGGCAGGCTTATTGACCAGGGCTCTGGCTATTGCAACTCTTTGCTTTTGTCCTCCTGAGAGAGTATCCGGTGTGTGATCCATTCTTTTTCCCATTTCAACCATTTCCAATAGTTCCATGGCTCTTTCTTTTCTGTCTCTGGCTCCAATGCCTGCGTAAAGCATAGGCAGCTCAACATTTTTAAGAGCACTGGTCCTGGGAATCAGATTATAGGTCTGAAATACAAATCCAATCTTTTGATTTCTTATGTGGGATAACTGGTTATCAGTAGCTTTGCATACATCTATTCCATCCAGTGTGTATGTTCCTTCCGTTGGCTTATCCAAAAGTCCTATGATATTCATAAATGTTGATTTACCTGATCCGGAAGTTCCTATAATGGATACAAATTCTCCCTTTTTTACATCCAGATCTATACCGTGAAGGATCTCTATTTCATTTTCAGTACCTATATTAAATCTTTTGACAATATTTTGTGCATGGATCATATTCAGATTCCCTCCATGGATTCGGTAGCAGGTACAACAACTTCCATCCCCTCTTTAAGGCCTTTACCTTTAATTTCCACGTAATAATCTGTTTTTATTCCGTAGGAAACATACTCTTTTTTGGTGCTCTGCTGATTTTCTGATTTTGACGTAGCTTCGGATGTAGTATTATCAAGTATTTCTACAAATAATTTCCCGTCATCATCCTGCTGTACCACGGAATCAGGCACTGTAAGGGCTGCCTTTTGCTGCTGTTCAATTATTGTAATCTTAGCAGTCATTCCTATTCTGAGACGGTCGTTTTTGTTCTTGATAGACACTTCAATCGGATAATCACTGCTACTTGAAGCATCACTTCCTGATTGGGTACTTGTGTCAGATCCCGGTATAGGTGATACAAACTTAACTTCTCCCTCTAATGCTTCATCTCCTAATGAATCTGTTTTAATTCTGACCTTCATACCCTCGCTTATATCGCAGATATCATACTGATCCACACTGGCTTTTACTTTAAATCCCGCATCATCCTGAATTGTCATAAGTTCTTTACCATTATCATAAATGGCACCTTCCTTAAGTCCCACGGAGGTTATAAGTCCATCACATGGCGCTGTGATTGTAGCATCCTGTATCTGCTGTGTATATTTATCCACCTCCTGCATAAGAGAAAGTACATTTGAAGAATGGCTAAGCTTTGCACTGCTCACACTGTCTTTGGCATCAGCTACATTTTTATTATTCTGTCTGATAGTATCCTCCTGGCTGTCTTTGGCCTTTGTTACCGCATCCTGATTGGAAGATATGCTTTCCTTCTTGGATTGGGCATCTGCCTGAGCAGTGGATTTATCAGCTTCAGCTTCGGATAGATTTGCCTTCGCATCAGAAAGAGCATTTTGGCTGTTTTCTAACTTTATCTGAGCATCTTCACTGTCATGCTTTGCACCTCTTACAGCTTTTTCTGCTTTTTCAACAGACTTTTTTGCCTTATCCAGCTGTGTCTGAGCCTTTTCTTTTTCCTGTTCTAAAAGTGCGATTTCTTCGTCAGTTGTAGGATTTTGACTGTCTAAATCAGTTTTGACTTTTTCCGCCTCAGATAATTTTTTCTGGGCATCCTCCAACTCCTCTTGTTTACGTTCATAATTTCTGGTGGCATTTCTTGCTTCATCCGTTGCATTATTATAAGAATTCTCATTATTATCTACGGTCCCGGAAGCATTTTTTACCGCCTGATCGGCATTATCATAAACACTTTGAGCAGTATTGGAGGATGCAACAGATTGATCATACTGTTTTTGGGCTGTGTCCAAATCTCTTTGGGCCCTTTCCTGCTGAATTCTGGATTCTTCAACCGCATTATCATAATTTCTTTGGGCTGCAGCCAGATCCAGGGCATCCTTTTCCTGTGCGTTTGCAAGACTCTCCTGCGCCTGCTTTAAAGATTTCTCAAGGCTTTCTGTATCAAGAACTGCAACTACATCTCCTGCCTTAACATGATCTCCGACCCTTACATTGAGCTTTTTGACTTTTACTCCTGACAGTTCACTGGTAACCGACTGACTTTCCAGAGCAATAATAGTTCCGTTGATTGAAAGTGATTTCTCAAGATCCTGCTTGCTGATACTTACTGTCTGCAGCTGTTCTTCACTTTCCATAGCTGCCGCTGTTCCTTTTTGATAAAAAATAAATACGCTTCCGGAAATAATTGTTACCGCCAGCGCTGCCGAAGCTGCAATAAATATCTTCTTTTTACCTGCCTTTAAATTGCCAATGCCACTCATCTCGGTTCTCCTTAAATAAATTTATAAGACTACTTTGATAAGTATATTGGAGCAAAGTAAATAAAGCCTTATCAAAAGCTTAATATTCGTTAAGGTTTTGATAAGGCTTATATTTTGTATTTGTAATAACTTTATTTAATTTTGTTGACTATACCCATAAAGGCAATGTCTTCATTTACGTTATCATAAATAAAATACATGAAAGGTCTGTCGCAGATAAAATAATATTGTTCAGGCATTTCTGAAGGCATTGCTGTAAGTTCCATTACGACTTCGGTAACTGCTGCCGCAGTTGTACCGGTTTCATCAACCTTTATTTTGGCAATCTGATTTATACTGTTTTTTATTTCATAAGGACATATATCTGTTGATATAGGCTCCTGTATCAAAGAAGGAATAGCCGTATCTTCAAATCCGGTATTAAAGCTATTTTCAAAACAAGGCATGGCAAAAACAACTTCCAGAGATAATCCGTTTTCACTTTTATTGACTTTAAGACTTTCTCTATTGTTAATATAGCCATCAACATCAGATGTAAGGCTTTCAAAATCAAAGCTTTCTTCATTTGGAAGCACAGCCCAGAAGCTCATACCGTTAATATAATCAAGATAAAAGGCTGTTGAAGAGTTGCCCTTATAATAACAGGAACTGTCACCGTCATTTCCTATCATATACTCAAGCTCAGAAGTAGTTCCGTCAGCATTTTTAAATTCTGTGTACTCTTCAAATTCATCTAAAGGTCCGCCCTCCCAACCATCTTGAAAATAAAGGATATTCATAATATCCATAATGGTATCTTCATCAAATTCAACGGGAGTGGACTCGATAAATCCATCTGTTTGTTCACTGACATATTTATTTTTCTTATCAGTGGAAGCAGGATCCGACATATCAACCTTTTGAATGGTCAGCTCTTTATCTATGCTGCTAAAATCAAGTTTGTCATGATTTTGATCTGCCCATATGGTATTAATGGAACGATACACTTCAGTATTATTATAATTGTAGCTTAAATAATTTTTTTCTCCCAAATATTCTTCAAGCTGCGTTTTGGCAGATTCGTTATCCAGCATTGAACCATATATTTCCAAAGCGGTATTAAGAGATACAGGACTGAAAAGAACATTTTCCCCGCTATTTTCATCATACAAAGTCTTAAGTATATCCATATTAGCCATAATCTGCTTTTTATTGATATTTACAGACTCATAATCAGGATCACTTGTGTTCTCTGTCGCGGAATCATCATTATTCATATTTTCATCCTCACTGATTACAGACATTTCAGTCTCTGAATTGTCCATTTGTTCATTCTGTATATCATTATGAATCATTTCAATTTCTTCGGAGTTGCAGCCAATTAGAAAAACACCTGCAATCGCGCATAAACCAAAAGCTGATAGCCTTCTTCGTTTATTATTCATAATATCCATCTAAAATCTCCCTATTAAAGAGCTTTGTCTCTCTTGGCCATAAATTCCATGCCATTATCAGAGATTCCGGAAACACCGCAAAAATCGTTCTTTCCGTATGCATAAGCTATTTCGGTAAAAGGACCGTATTTTATGACAATGCATCCATCTTCAATCTTCCAGGTTCCCTGGATAGAACAGGATTCATAATATCCATCCTCTCTAAGCAGCATAGGAACTGCAGTTGAAATGCCCTGGGGATATGAAGGTGTGAAATTTATTCTCTGATAAATACCTGCCATAGATTTAGCTGTAAGTCCTTCTCCTGATAAAATATCAGTAGATCCACCTGCTTCCTCTGTAGTTGCACAACTTACAACAGGCCAGCCTTCTTTAGTCCAAAATATCTGCCTGATCTGCATCTGAGAAGGTCCCGGATCCTGATTAAATCTCTTTTCTCTTATATGATAAACAATATAAGCTTTCCCGTCTACATCCTGAAGCACGGAATTATGTCCCGGTGCCATATAAGCCTTCCCTTCATTCCAGGTATAACCAGCCATTAAAAGGTATCCGATATCTGACTTATCATCAGGTTCATCTGTCATGCATCTGCCATTCATATCTACAAAAGGCCCAAGTATGCTCTTACTTCTGCCTACTCTTATATTGTAATCCGTTTTTAATGATCCGTAAGAAACAAATAGATAATAATATCCGTTTTCTTTATTGTAGATCATGTAAGGGCCTTCAACGGCAGTACTAAGCCAGGATGGTCTTTTACAAACGCAGTGACCTACTCCTTCCTCTGCTGCAAGGCCCGTCTCTTTATCCAGCTTAAGGACATAAGCCCCACCCCAGAATGAACCATAAAGCATATACATATCACCTGTATCCGCATCTGTAATTATATTGGCATCTATACCATTAACAGGAAGCTTGTCGGAAGTCTTAAGGACTGCTGCCTTTGGCTTAAAAGGTCCCTCGGCCTTATCGGAAACTGCCAGGAAAATACAGGACTGCTGAACACCCCAGGTAGAATTTGAGCAGTATAATCTGTATTCATCATTAACTTTAACAATATCCGGAGCCCAGATATCTGTTCCTCCTGTCCATTCAGAGGCTTCAGGCAAAACCTCTGCCACTTTTCCAAGTACTTTCCAGTTAACAAGGTCTTCAGACTCAAATCCCATTGCTCCTGTGCTATATATATAATATTTTCCGGTTACATCATCTCTAAAAATTGCAGGATCATGAATAAAAGCTCTCTCCATAACAAATCTCCTTTTATTATAATTGCCTTTATTTATATTTTTCTAAACTAATTTATTTTCTCATAAAATTCATTGTTATTCCATATCTTTTAACTATTTAATGAAATATTTTTATATGTTTAGAACAAAGAATGTCGCTTGCGACATTCTCGCGCCGAGCGCGGCCTAATTTATGCAACATTTACCTATCGCGCGAGTGCGCATCCTTAGCGGAGCGTTTTTTATATCATAGGAAAGCAATTTCCTATGATATAAAAAA
>JAILBM010000332.1 GCA_024680925.1 Butyrivibrio sp. | reverse complement strand
TTCAAGACCAGCTTTATCATCTGGGTTCATGATAGCAAGCATTGCATTTCTATCCAGAGTTCCGTCTGGTTTAAATTTAACGCCGCCCTTTGTATCTGGGACCTGCTTAACACAAACTACAACTTTCATGTTTTTCTCCTTTGTTATATATAAATGCTTTCAGCTTTATTAAATGGTTTATTTGCTCCAAGGAGCCTTAGGATTATAAATTTTAAGCAAGAAGTGAACCTGAGATAACCATACGCTGAACTTCTGATGTTCCTTCGTAAATCTCAGTGATCTTAGCATCACGCATCATGCGCTCTACTTCATACTCTCTGATATATCCATAACCACCAAGTAACTGAACAGCCTTTGTTGTTACATTCATAGCTGTTTCAGCAGCAAAAAGTTTAGCTTTTGCAGCTTCTACTGAATATGTAGGCTGTGTAGCCTTAGCCATAGCAGCATTATAAACAAGGAGCTTAGCAGCTTCTACTTCTGTTGCCATATTAGCAAGCTGGAACTGAGTATTCTGGAACTGTGCAATACTTCTGCCAAACTGCTTTCTTTCCTTTGTATACTCAATTGCTCTGTCAAGAGCACCTTCAGCAATACCAAGAGCCTGAGCAGCAATACCGATACGTCCGCCGTCAAGAGTGTGCATAGCATACTTAAAGCCCTTTCCTTCCTGACCAAGAAGATTAGCCTTTGGAATATGACAATCCTGGAAGATAAGCTCATAAGTTGATGAACCACGGATACCCATCTTATTTTCCTTTGTTCCGAATGTAAATCCAGGTGTTCCCTTTTCAACGATAAATGCTGAGAAGATCTTCTTCTTTCTTCCTCTGGCATCTGTCTGAATATCTGTATAAGCAATGATAATATATATATCAGCTTCCTTACCGTTTGTAATAAAGCACTTTGAACCATTAAGGATATACTCATCACCTACAAGCTCTGCTCTTGTCTGAACACCCTGAGCATCTGTACCTGCACCTGGCTCTGTAAGACCGAAAGCACCAAGCTTTTCGCCCTTTGCAAGAGGTACAAGATATTTCTGCTTCTGCTCTTCATTACCATAGAAGAGAATTGGATCACAGCAAAGTGAGCTATGAGCTGAAACTATAACGCCTGTTGTAGCACAAACCTTTGAAAGTTCTTCTACACACATAACATATGTAAGTGGGTCACATCCCTGTCCGCCATATTCTTTAGGAACTGTAATACCCATGAAACCATATTTCTGCATTTTTGTAACTGTTTCTCTTGGGAATACTTCGGTTTCGTCAACCTCAATAGCATGAGGCTTAACTTCCTTTTCTGCAAAATCCTTAAAAAGAGATCTTGCCATCTGATGTTGCTGATCCAGCGTAAAATCCATCTTATAAAATCCTCCAATTTCCTATGTTAAGGTCAGGTCAAAGACCTGACCCTTAAACCAAAACTATAATTATTTCTTATCTGTAGGAACCTTTCCACCATTTGAATAATCATAGAAACCAATTCCTGTCTTAACACCAAGCTTCTTACCACGAACCATCTTACGAAGAAGTGGAGCTGGACGATATTTTGAATCGCCTGTTTCAGCATAAAGAACTTCCATAATTGCAAGAACAATATCAAGACCTACATAATCACCAAGTTCAAGTGGTCCCATTGGGTGGTTACATCCAAGCTTCATAGCTGTATCAATTCCTTCGATGTCTGAAACACCTTCTGAATATACAAAGATACCTTCGTTAATAAGTGGGATAAGAATACGGTTTACTACGAAACCTGCTGACTCATTAACCTGTACAGGTGTCTTGCCAAGCTGAACTGAAATCTCTTTAACCTTTTCTACTGTCTCATCAGGAGTATTGATACCTGCAATAACTTCAACAAGCTTCATAACAGGAGCCGGATTGAAGAAGTGCATACCAACTACAGGCTTTGGAAGACCTGCACCAATTTCTGTAATAGAAAGAGAAGATGTATTTGAAGCAAAGATACAATCAGGATTCTTAACGATATTCTCTTCAAGTTCTTTGAAAAGATTCTTCTTGATATCCATAACTTCAAGAGCTGCCTCAACTACAAGATCTGCATCTGCACAAATCTCATTAAGACCTGTCTGGATCTTGGCAACGATCTTATCTGCATCAGCCTGTTCCATCTTGCCCTTAGCAATTCTCTTATCAAATCCCTTCTTAATCTTAGCAAGTCCGCCTTCAGCAAACTCTGTCTTAATATCGCATAAGTAAACCTTTTCTACTGCATCACACTGAGCAAATGCCTGTGCAATACCTGATCCCATAGTACCTGCGCCAATAACTGCAACCTTCATTTTATCCTCCATTCTGTTGTCATAACCATGCCATCGCCACTTTGAGCATATATATTTTTTTGGTCTGACACATTAAAATAATTTTATGTTTTTAAGTATTATTCATTTTTAAAAGCAACATGCTTAACCTTTGCAGGGTCATCCTTTTTACGAAGGAAATTAGCCATACCTTCCTTCTGGTCATAGGATTCAAAGCAATCGCCAAAGAGCTTTTCTTCTATAACTATAGCCTTATCCATATCTGCCTGAAGGCCATCATTTATAGCCTTTTTGCAATTACGAACAGCTATAGGAGCATTCTGAGCAATTGTAGCTGCAAGCTTTTCAGCTGCAGGAAGAAGTTCTTCCAAAGGATAAACAGCATTTACAAGACCTATTCTATATGCTTCATCAGCTTTAATGTTTCTGGCTGTATATATAAGCTGTTTAGCCATTCCCGGGCTAACCAGTCTTGCAAGTCTCTGTGTACCGCCAAAGCCAGGAGTAATTCCAAGACCAACCTCAGGCTGACCAAACATAGCTGTATCAGAACAGATTCTGATATCACAGCTCATAGCGATTTCATTACCACCACCAAGAGCAAATCCATTAACAGCAGCTATAACAGGAATAGGAAACTCTTCGATTTTTCTGAAAAGGTCATTACCTTTCTTACCGAATGCCTCTCCTTCAGCCTTCGTAAGGGTGCTCATCTCTCCAATATCAGCACCTGCTACAAATGATTTCTCTCCTGCACCTGTAAGTACCAGGGCACGAACAGTATTAAGATCAACACTGTCAAATACTGCATTAAGGTCATCAAGAACCTGAGAATTCAGTGCATTTAATGCCTCAGGGCGGTTGATTGTGATGATGCCATAAGCATCTTTCTGCTCATAATTAACGAATCCCATTTTTAGCCTCCATATTGTAATCCTTATACCTCTATATAAAGATATGTATTTAATTATTCATAGGAAAATCAGGGATGCAAAGAATGCATCCCTGCAATAAATCAGATTAATATTTCTCAACGATTGTAGCGCAGCCCATTCCACCACCGATACAAAGTGTTGCAAGACCACGATTCTTGCCTGATCTCTTCATCTCGTGGAGAAGAGTAACAAGGATACGGCATCCTGAAGCACCAACAGGGTGACCAAGTGCAATAGCACCGCCATTTACATTGAGCTTATCAAGATCGAAGTTTAAGTCCTTTCCAACTGCAACTGACTGAGCAGCGAAAGCTTCATTAGCTTCGTAAATATCGATATCTTCAATTGAAAGTCCTGTTTTCTTAAGAACCTTCTTAGTAGCAGCAACAGGTCCAACACCCATGATAGAAGGATCAACACCACCAAGAGCACCTGCAATCCATGTAGCCATAGGTGTAACGCCAAGTTCCTTAGCCTTTTCTTCGCTCATAACAACGATTGCTGCAGCACCATCATTGATACCTGATGCATTACCGGCTGTTGTTACGCCATCAGCATTAATAGGACGAAGTTTTGCAAGAGCTTCCATTGTTGTTCCGGCTCTAGGACCTTCATCTGTATCTACTACGATTGTCTGCTTTTTCTGTTTAACTTCTACAGGAACAATTTCATCCTTAAACTTACCGGCTGCCATAGCTGCTTCTGTCTTATTCTGGCTCTTTACAGCGAACTCATCAAGCTCTTCTCTTGTAAGTCCCCACTGCTGAGCTACATTATCAGCTGTCTTGATCATATGGTAATCATTGAATGCATCCCAGAGAGCATCATGTACCATTGTATCAACGAGCTTACCATCATTCATTCGATATCCGTAACGACCCTGCATAACTGCGTATGGTGCCATAGACATATTCTCCATACCACCTGCTACTACGATATCTGCATCACCTGCAAGTATCATATCAGCTGCCATATTTACACAGTTAAGACCTGATCCGCAAACAACATTGATTGTTACAGCAGGAACTTCAACAGGAAGTCCGGCTTTAATTGATGCCTGTCTTGCAACATTCTGTCCAAGACCTGCCTGGATAACGCATCCCATAAGTACTTCATCTACCTGCTCAGGCTTTACTCCTGCGCGATTTAAAGCCTCCTTGATTACGATTGAACCAAGATCAGCTGCCGGAGTCGTACTAAGAGCTCCACCCATCTTACCAATAGCTGTTCTGCAAGCGCCTGCTAATACAACCTTCTTTGCCATTTTCTACCTCCATTTTCTGGTTTTTCCAGATTTGTGATTGTTATAAAACCTTTAAATACATTTCTTTATAATCAAGTAAGGGAATTTAGTTCTGTTTCAGCCCTACTTTAACTATCAGAATAGATTGTTAAAAAATTATTGTTATTTTTTTCACAACAAAATTATTATAGCATAACGGTAAGTCTATTGCAACAAAAACCACGTCAACTATGGCGGTAATATTATTATTTATTTGTAAACATAAAGTAAAAAAATCCAAAAATATAAAGACCTCATGTTGACATTTTCCAACATGAGGTCTCAATAATCAGTCTATTCAATTTTACTATTCAAAATCAGTTTTCCGGCTCAATAAGTCCGTAGGTGCCACCTTTTCTCTTATATACAACGTTAACCTGGTCGGTTTCTGCATTTACAAATACAAAAAATGCATGTCCCACAAGTTCCATCTGAACGGCCGCATCCTCTACATACATTGGCTTAAGATCAAATTTCTTATATCTTTCTATTTTAATTTCTTCATCATCTACATAATCATTCTCAAGATACTCTTTTTTGAAATTGGAAGCCTCAGCCTGCTTCTTATCCACCAGCTTATTCTTATACTTCTTAAGCTGTCTCTCAATAACCTCCTCTACAAGATCTATAGATACATACATATCGCTACTGATCTGCTCAGAACGAATGATTCTTCCTTTTACAGGAATTGTTACCTCTATCTTGTGTCGCTCCTTATCAACACTAAGAGTAACGTTAACGTTTGTGTCTGGGGTGAAGTACTTTTCAAGCTTACCGATTTTGTCTTCTACAGCTTCCTTCAAACCTGGTGTAACATCGATGTTTTTTCCTACTATTGTAAATTTCATAGCTATCATCCCCTTTTTGGTTTATTGATGTAAATAGTATATCATTTTTGTATGATTTTGTCCTATTTTCACTCAATTGTTTACAAATCTTTAACAAGTTAGAAAATAGTCATATTTGTTGCTATTGTTCAAATGTGAATGAATATGTCAAGTGATTTTTTCAAGCTAAGGGAGAGTATAAAAAAGATAATTTTGTTAGGATTGCACAAAACATTCGTGTGCTTTTTCAATTGTGCAAAACAGAATAAGCCAATTATTAAAAGTGGATAATGTGGATAATTTCGTGTATAAGTTCTTTTTACGCATTTCTTAATTTATACATTGTGGATAACTTATAAAGAAATTATAAACAGATTATGTTGACTTTATAAACTTTTGTTAATTTCTACAGAAATTATGCTATCAGAAAACCCATTCAAAATCAATCAACCGGTTGACAAATCAGTTTTTTTGTAAAATCAGATTTTATATTAAATTTTATCATTTAAGTTATCAACATGATTGTGGATAAATATGGGTATTATAAAAGCGGAACAGCTTTGCTGTTCCGCTAATAATTAACAATAATATTTTCTTATAAGGAATCTTTTAATTAGAAGATTCTTCTTATAGCAAGTATTGTTCTGTAATCTGCATTTGAAATCTTAATACCGGTCTTGGCTGTTGAAGCATGTACAATCTGACCATTTCCGATATAAATAGCTACATGACCTGAATAACAGATAATATCACCCGGCTGAGCATTTGCAAGTCCGTCTACAGCTGATCCAACAGATCTGTCAGCACCTGAACTATGTGGAAGACTGACACCAAAGTTAGCATATACACTCATTACAAATCCTGAACAGTCAGCACCGTTTGTAAGTGAAGTTCCACCATATACATATGGATTTCCGACAAACTGCTGCGCAAATGCAGCAACAGCTGCTCCAATAGAACTTGTTTCAGTAGTATATTCAACAGCAGATGTATAACTGCTTGAGCTTGAACCTGATGAACTCTTTTGTGATGAAAGTGATGCATAAGCTGCAGCCTTTTCTGCTGCTTCCTTAGCAAGACGAGCTTCCTCTTCTTCCTTAGACTCTGCTGTTACGAATTCTGTGGATAACATTACATAATCCATAGATACATAACCTTCACCTTCTTCGATACTTACCTTAACCCAATCATCGAGCTCTTCTATAACAATAAGTTCGTCTTCGATTGGAACAAGACCAAGTACCTCTGCATCTGTACTGGCATCTGCTCGAACCTTAAGAGTTGTTGTAGTAACTGTAGCAATACGAGTTCCTACCTCTTTAGCAAGTTCAACAGCATCTTCACCGGTAACACAATATTCAGCCTTAACATAACCTGTCACTGAACCGGAGGTAATTTTATACCAACCATCCTCTTCTTCGATCAAAGTACCAACAGAATTGTTGTAAAGCTTACCAACAATCTCTCCTTCTTCACTGGCCTGATCTCTGACATTGACATAATTGTTAACCTGAGCAATAACGAGGCTCTTAAAGCTCTCTTCTTCCTCAGCAGCAGCCTTGGCTGCCATTTCATCTGTTACAACATCCCAATCAGCTTCTTCTGTAGAACTACTATCAGAACTAACAGAAGTAATCTCTTCGAGTGATGCTGTATCTGTAATTTCTTTTATAGTTGTTTCAGACTCACTGCTTTCAGTAGAAGCACTATCCTCTGTCTCTTCATTAGAAGATTCTTTACTGTCACTGCTTGTAGCCTGGCTTGAAGTATTTTCTGAGCTTTCTTCTGTAACAGATGCCTCTGCAAGAGCCTGCTCAACTTCTTCAACAATTTCTTCTGAGCTTGATGCTGTAGCCGCTGAAGAAATTACACTTGCAGTTGTAAGCATATTCCCTGTAAGAGAACTAAAGCCAACACTTGCTAAAATATTTGAACCTGTAGTACTGCTTGATGTCTTTGATGTTGTGGAAGAACCACTTGCTGCAGCACTGCTTGATTCTTTTATTGTATTAACTGCACTTTCAGTTGTAGAAGCTGTTTCCACTGCGTTCTTAATAGAAGAAAGGGAAACATGTGATGATGAAAGTACATAACTGATTCCAGCAGATGGAAGAACTGTAGTAACCTTAGCACTTGATGCCGTAGTTTCAAAGCTTATGCCGGAAAAGGTAATAGCAGTTGCTAAAACAGCCGTAGCTAACTGCATTTTATTCTTTTTCAAAGTATAGCCTCCAAATAGTTTGTTACAAATTTGTTACGTCTGTTAATCAATATACTCCCCTATATTACATTTGTCAACAAAAAAGTGTTAAACCAATGTGTCGAAACCTTGATATTTTCAAGTTTTTTGGAATTGTGTACACAATTTACAGCATTGTAACAATGTTCTTAAGGCAAGTAAAAAAGCACTATTCTACTCACATA
>JAILBM010000315.1 GCA_024680925.1 Butyrivibrio sp. | reverse complement strand
CTCAGCAGTTTCCACAGCTTCTTCAGTCTCCTCTGTTACAGCAAGAAGCCCCCCAACTTCCTCCTGGGCGAAGACCGAAACAGGTGATGAAACACCCATTACTACTGCAAGGGTAAGCCCCAGCAGTCTCCCCAATGTTGTCCTTTTCATTTCGCACCTCTTCATAACAATAGTTAAAAAAATGCCAATTCTTGGCGTATTTAATCTTATACTCATCGCAAAGCTGCGTCAATACAATATTTACGCAATTTAAAATGCTGTTTCTTATTACATCATCAGATCGGTCAGAAGGGACGGTAAGAACTCATCAGATTTTCTATAGAAAAAATCTTCATAAATATAAAAATGTACCCCTTTTATCGTGATATGCGCGTTAAAAGAGGTACATTTTTTAATACGTCATTTCATAAGTGTCATAAGTTCATCTAAAATCTCGACATAGGTGCTGTAAGGAATAGTTCCTGTTTCTTCTGTAGCAAAATATCCATTTTCCATACTTACAGACATTTCTACCATATCCTGACTGCTTACAGTCTGTAGCATTATCATACTCTCATAGGGTTCGAGGAAATCCTTTAAAGCATCTACATATTCCTGCTCAGTTGCATCCTTATCATTAACGTTACAAATAACTATTTCTTCACCGCTTTCATCCAGCATATAACTGCAGGAAACATCCAAAAGCTCTACAGGTTGTGTATCCTCTATTCCGTAAAAAATGTATCTCTCTCCTGCGGCAGCTCCGCTCTGGATAATGATATTTTTTCCCTCAATAAAGGAAATTGAATGTCCCTCCATACCGGGGGCAATATCACTTGCAACAAGGACTGCTCCATGATCCGATGATGTATATAAAAATATCTGATCCTTATCCCATAAGCCTTCACTACTTGCCGCTGCAAGCTCAGGAATATCGTCCTCATCCACATATATAAGAGCAAACATGTCTGCGCTTCCTTCTTTATAGAGAGTATCTATTACCTCCATGTAGTTAGATATGTAACTATCATCCTTTTTGCTTTTGCTACCGGCTTCCAAACCATTGTCAGATACAACTTCATTATTACCCGTCGGTTTATTTCCACTTGCTTCTGCCACATTACTGCTATCAGATACAGCACTTCCACAAGCACATAATAAACAGGCTGTGATGCAAATAGAAATTATACTACTCAGGATCTTTCTCATCCGGACTCCCTTCTGCAATTGTCTCAGTATCTTTTTTCTTTCCGGAAAGCAATACTCCACCAATAGCACCTCCGGCGGCTGCAACTCCGGAGACAACTGCCGAGGCCGCGGCTGCAACCGTTGAAGCACCTACCCCGCTTCCACTGCTACTATTTAAATTAGATGCAGCAGCGCTTGTAAAGACAGTCGCCGCTCCATTATTTATGCCGGAACTTCCTGTTGATGCAGCTCCTGACACACCCTCCATAATAATGGTTGTGGATTCCTGTACCACATTAGTGGTATTAACATTCACTGTATTTGAGGTTACAGAAGCAGAAGCTGCCGCAGCTCCTCCATAGGAAGCTGCAGATGCGCCGGCAGAAGCCGTTACGCCTCCGGCTGAGGCTACAGCAACGGCCCTCTTGTAAAAATCTCTGTTATGAGCCTTTGCCTTATCTACCTTTTGCACCGTTTTCTTCTCAGTACCTGTATAACTTTGAATAACATCAACTATTATCTGTCCTGCCAGATTCAGAACTGTCTTTTCTTCCTCAAGCTGTTTACTGAATTTATTAAGATCAGTCCTTACGGATTGTAATAACTCGTCATTTCCCAGCTTTGATATGATCTGATTAAGCTGTGTAACATAGTTATCCATATCCTTAGCTATATTTTTCAGCTGTTCACCCTGCTGGGAAACCACTTTATATGAAATTTTATACGCCATTTAATCACCGCCTTACTTATTTAAAAAGGTTTGTAGGAAGCTTAGGAATGTTTTTTACATCACTCTCTACTGCTTTAATGCTTTTATCATAAGTATCTGCCGAGTCATATAAGGAATTGACCATCTTGCCCATAATATTCAGTGCTTCGCTACATTCATCCATAAGCTTTTGAAAGCTTGTCTGATAAGTACTTGCAGCTTCGCCGGTCCAGATGTTTTTCAGACCGTCTATCTGCCCTTTTGCAGAATAGCAGGATTCCTTAAGCCCATTTTGAACCTTATCCAAAGATTCGGCCAGTGATCTTAATTTACCCGCATCTATATTAATATTTACCTCTGCCATACTTTACCTCCTAAAGTCTTATCTAGCCTCGTCTTCCCATCTTCTGAACAACGTCAAGTGCACTGTTATCTGCCTGATCATAAGTATTACAGGAATCTCCCAGAGCCTCTGAGGCTGATTTTATGGCATTTGCCATTGCTTTAAATGTATTACTGTTCTTCTCATATTGCTTGAGGTATGTATTTGAGGCATCTCCTGTCCATACCTGTTTGATGGAAGACATGGTTTCCTCAAGAGTTTTTATCTGCTTTTGCATACTACTATAAATGTTGTCCAGTTCTGCAGCGGCAGATTTCATTCTTTGAACATTTACCGTATTTTTTGCTGCCATAATAACCTCTTTTCTATGAAATACCTGCAGCAGATGCCTTTGCTGCATCCTCTGCTTCTTTTATTTTTTTTGCTGACTTCTTAAGGTAATCTGCTACTCCCCTAAGATATTTGGCTTTGGCATCAAGATCAGTCTCAGCATCTCCAAGGAATTTGGTAAAGCCTTTTCCTGCATTTCCGGTCCATGCCGCATTTAAGTTATCCTTAACTCCAGTAAGCTTGGATTTGGTCTTTCCGGAAAGATCGGATGCCATCTGTTCCAGTGCCTGAGCCTGTTGCATCGTCTTTTGATAATCAAATTTTATGGCCATAATCTATACCTCACTTAAATGTAGAGTCAAACTTCAGGGATTTTCCCGTATCCTGAACCTTACTCTCAGCCTTATCATATATTCCGGCAAGTTCCTTAAGTCCTGTAACATAACCGTTTAATACCTTTGTAATTTCAGCAGAGCTTGATTTAAGCTGAGCTGCGGTATTCCTGATATCATCAGATGTATCTCCCTGCCACTGGGCTCTTGAGCTCTTTATTTCCTGCTGAAACTGTTCAAATATATTTTCAAGGTTCTTAATAAGAGGAGTAAGTGTTTCTGCTGTAGATGCCAGTAACGCGGTATCCACCTTTGTTTCATTTCCGTCTGCCATATAACCTCCTTTAAGCTCATAATCCTAGATTTTAAGCTTGCCTACCATTCCGGACACATCATTTTCCGAGGAATCAAAATCCTGTGCCAGTTCCTGCATAAGCTCTTCAATCTCGTTATATTGATCTACCATTTCCTGCAAGGCTTCCTCATCGGTGTGCCAGTTCTGCATGAACTGCGTAGCCACCTCAGACTGCCAGCTTTTTGATAGACTGTTTAATGCATCATTTATTTTTGCAACGTTTCCGGACAATTCACCGGCCAGGGAGCCGATTTTCTGAGCTGTCTGCCTAAGCTTGTCCGCATCTACGTTTGTCATATCTGCCATAGTGCCTCCTTTAGATCAGCATGATCTTTCCGCCGCTTTTTACACCTATGCTTCCAAGAGTCTCATTGTCCTGCAAGAGACCGTTCATATCTATGCTGCAAAAAAGTACCTTGTCGGGATCCGGAAATATAGTCATATTTTCCACTGTACTAATCTGTTTTATCATTTCCTTTTTGACATTTCCCACAGTCATTACGGAATCAGCAGCAAACTCGTAGGTTTTAGCTATACCGGGAACACTGGCTTCCAAAAGTATTTTGCTCAAATAAAACACCTCCTTAAACAAGCGCTGTAATCATTCTTACAGGAGCTCCATTATCTGACAGGGCATATCCAAAGCCCGGTGAAAGCTGCCTTACAGCATCAGCTGTGGACATTTCCCAGTGAAGAACATTTTGCTGATCAAACATACCACCAAGATTTACACCGCTTTCCATACCTGTGAACTGGCGTGAAACCTGGTATCTTGCACAGTCTGATACATCATCCCCTGTCATGGCAGCTATAAACTGAATCTTATGGTCTTTACCCTTTTCAAGAGCAACTTCAAAGAATCCATTCATGCCATACTCCTCTGAATATACAGTCTCAATAAAGTATGCATAATCATTTATAAGGAACAGGATTCTCTTCTTATCCTTAAGAGCCTGTGCTACATCGTTTCCTTTTTCTCTTGCATCATTAACGATACCATTACGCTCTCCAAAGGTTCCTACTATGCTCTCCTGCATAAGGTTAAATAAACCGGCATCATCATTTACATAACAAAGCTTGTTTGTTTCTGCAAATTCTTTCAGTTCTTCTGCTTTTGAATCAAAAACAATGACTTCATCACCCTTTTTGATTCCTTCAAGGGCAATAACCTTTAAGAGGTTGGTCTTACCTGTTTTACCAAGACCTATAACACTTACACAGTATTCTTTATCCATGTCCAGAGTCAGAATATTCTCACCATCTACAGTTTTACCAAGGGCAAAAATATTCTCAGGCAGATCCTTTGCATCCTCCATAAGGTCTTTTATGCTTAGAGAGTCCAGGACTTGTCCCGGCTTTTTGGCACCCTTGGCCTTTGGATCTATATCAACTTCCCCAAGAGCCTTTTTGATACTCTGTGCCTGTGAAAGGCCTTCTGTTTCCCGTACAGGAAGCGCAACCTGGAATTCAACGCAGTTTGGAGCTTTAATAAGTCCTCGTCCGGCAGTTCTGCCTTCCGGAACTATTTCTGTATGATCACCTACAACCGCTTCATATTCGAATCTGTCAGGCATCTGAAGAGCTATTCCGGTATTAAAGTTCTGTCTTAGTCTGCTTCTAAGATCACCTGAACCGTTAGTGGTTATTACCGTATAAATACCATAGCTTACACCTTCTCTTGTGATAACGGAAAGGTTGTCATCATACTTATCATAATTTTCATAAAATGCAGTAAAGTTATCGATTATGAGCACAAGGGCAGGACAGTCATCCTTATGCTGAACATATTCCTTGAAGGAACCTATACCCAGTGCTGCAAATTTCTTTTTTCTCTCCACAAGTTCAGATGAGAAAAATTCAAAGGTATCATTAAGCTTTTCATCATCACCGTCAAAACATACTCCGCCTATATGCGGCATAGAGGAGAATATCGGCATTGTTCTTGATGAAAAGTCCAAAATATAAAGATTTACGTCCAATGGGCTGTAGTTTGTAACAGCGCCGTAAATAATGGTCTGAAGAAGTGTTGTCTTACCTGATCCGGAAGATCCGCATATAAGAAGATTTCCATCTGCCAAAAAGTCAACGTATGCAGGATACTGACTCTGAATCTCAGGATTATCCACAAGGCCGATAGGCATACGAAGTGAATAGCCCTCAGGCTTTTCTTCTTTTCTGATCTCTTCCAGATAAATCTTCTTTTCAAGAGCTGGAAGCCATATCTGTCTTACGTTTGAAACATTATGCTCTTTAGCTATTTCTGCTGTGTATTTTACAATGGCATCAAGCTGTGTAACCTTCTGAATATTATCGGATTTCTTTTTCTTATTCTTCTTTTTCGGAACACCGCTTTTACCTATAAGATTTATAAGCTCAACCTTGGCATTCTTGTCATCACTGTAAGCAACAGAAGGCTCGTAGGCAGCTCCGGACCATCCTGACTGGAACTCTTCAAAGATTTCATCACTACCTACCTGGAAGTAACCACGTCCTGTACCTGTTATATATGCTGCATCAGGCTTTTTTAACATCTCATTGGAGTCAGACTTATCTGCAACACGAAGGCAGAGACGGAATCTTGTATTTGACCAGATTTCATCATCTACAACACCTGACGGTTTCTGGGTTGCAAGGATAAGATTTACACCAAGAGAACGGCCTACACGGGCTGCAGATACAAGAGATCTTACGAACTCAGGCTGTTCTTTTTTGAGCTCTGCAAACTCATCGGCAATGATCAGAAGGTGAGGCATAGGCTCTGTGGCAACACCTGATCTGTAAAGCTCAATATAAGCATCAATATGTTTAACCTTAAAGTCATTAAAGAGTTTCTGTCTGTGCTTTATCTCTGCATTTATAGACAGAAGGGCTCTGTTTGTGGCATTACCTCCAAGGTTTGTAATAACACCTGAAAGATGCGGCAGTCCTTCAAAGCTCTGTGCCATTCCACCACCCTTATAATCAATAAGGATAAAAGCAACCTCATCAGGATGATAGTTTATGGCAAGGGACAGTATATAACTCTGAAGAGTCTCTGATTTACCTGAACCTGTAGTACCGGCTACAAGACCGTGCGGTCCATGATATTTTTCATGAATATCAAGGTAAAGAGGCTGATTACCGGATTTATATCCCACCATAGCTCTCATACTTTCATAAGTTCTGTTTTCAAGCCATCTGTGATATATATCAAGACTCTCTACATAAGATGTCTTATACATATCAAGGAAAGTCAGCATATCAGGAATAGCGGTTGATACACCTGTCTCACGAAGATGAATGCCAGAAAGATTTCTTGCAAAACTGTCTGCCTTACTGACTGAAAGTTCATCAAATCTGACATTATTCCTTGCAGGAAATGCATTTACAGTAGATACAAATCCCTGCTCATCTTCTTTGTCTGTAATAATAGCTGTGCATCCACTTGGAAGCTTATCCGGAGAATCTGCCAGCATAACAACAGAAACACCCATATCTTCTGTTGGATTTAAAAGATATTTATTAATTGCTTCCTCTTCAAGAAGTGAATAATCTGCAATAAAGAATACATAATGAGGAAGTATTTTTTCATCCTCGTTTCTGCCTGCTGCCTCCTGACCTGTTTTCTCTATTCGATCTCTTATAATGCCGGATAAATAGTACATAACATCACCAATACTGTTTTTGTCACAGCACATAAGACGAAGCTTACCATCCGGAGACCATACATGAGGAAGGAACCTCATATAATTCCACTGGTCTCTTTCCTTTTGAGGAAATACAACGCAAAATCTAAGATCAGTATAAGGATGGGCACTGCTTAGCTGTACGCTGATGATCCTTGCAAGATTAAGGGCCTTATCCCTATCAGGAGAAACAATTCCCACGAAACGGTTTTTATAAAGAGAAATAGCAACCGGAACATCCTTCAAGGTAGACATGGCAAGCTTGATCTCTTCTGTTTTTTCATTAAGAGGATCATACTCCTGCATGGCCTGTTCCTTAGGAACCTCGATATCGTTAAAGGAAGGAATATCACCCTTACCAAGGCGCACATCAAGGAAATCATCATGAACATAGCTCTTTTCCCAAAGTCTTGAGGTTTCATTTATACCAAATTCTGCTGCCTCTTCTGCGGAAGGATAAGTGTTTTCAAGTATGTTAATATTTCGGTTCATCTTATCCCTGATCTGTCCCATCATCTTAACAGCATAGGCTTCATAGGTATCTACTCTGTGTTTCTCGTTTTCCGCAAATACCTTATCCTGATGCTTGGAATTTATTACAGCCCACACTGCACCTATTCCTGCGGCGCCTACGCTCATAGTAAGACCTGCCGCACTAAATCCTGAACCCATGGAAAGCACAGCACCAAGGGCCATAGGAATTACCATGGTAAAAGAAGGTCCAATTGTCAGCATAAGAGGCTGCTTTTCCTGTTTCTGTTTTGGAGGGCACTTTTCAAGGGTAAAGCTCTCGGTATCAACTACTTCCAGCTTTCTGGGAGTACGCAGGAAAAACTTCTCTTCCTCTACTGCCGGGGCCTCTTCACCACCTGAGGTTGTAATATTTATCTCTTTCATTTCCTTAATAGTGCAATTATCCTTAGGATTATTAATTGCAAGGGAATTACCAAGATAAACAATTTTTAGTCCTATAATGTAAATAATGTCACCAAAAGCAAGAATCCTTTCACCTTCAAGCATTTTGCCGTTTACAAAAGTACCGTTCATACTTCCAAGGTCCTTTATTACAGCGCTGTCAGGAGAAATAATTATTTCCGCATGCTTTGGAGATACAAATTTATTACCGTAGGAAATAGTGTTTGAAGCATCCTTACCTATGGTAATTTTGGCCTGTGAATTAGGCTTTAACAAATATTTTTTGAACTGGGTATTTCCGTCTGTAACCTCTTCTGCAGTCAGGGAAAAAACCTGTCCGTCCTTCATTTCACAGTTTACAAACAGCCCTTCTTTAATATCTACTCTATCTAAAGATTTCTCATTCTGAGTGATGGTAAATTGTCCATCACTTATCAGAGTCCATAAACCATCCCATACCTCAAAGGGCAGTATAATATCTTCGTCTCTGCCACTAATATAAGGTTTTATCTCCAAGGGAACTTTTTTGTTGTCCACACTTGGGAGATATAATTCGCAAAAGCCATTTTCAAAAACGGCTGTTAGCAAAAAACTCATATATCCATCCCTCCTTAATACAAAAACTCCCTGTTATTAAATATCTGTCAGTTCTTTAATTGACTTTTCAAATACTTCCTGATACTGTGTACGGTTTACTTCAGGAGCAACCATGACTATTACTGTTAAATAGACATTATCAGTTGTTGTATCTTTCCAATATGCAGCAAAATATCTCTCCCAATAAGTAACTCCGCCTATAACATCCTTAAAATCTGCATGATAAGCACATGCCCAGGTATCTGCACTGTATTCCTGCTCTGTTTCAATGGTTCTGCTTTCAACGATATCGCCTAAATAAAAATCTGCGCCTTCTTTAATTACAGCTTCTCTGATATATTTCATAAATACTTCATTATTGGCTGCTACTGTTTCCAGATCCGTATCTGCATCCATAACATGTACAATGACGCTTGCAGCATTTTTATCTGTACATAAGGTGAAGCTTGTAATTTTTTCGTTCTGCTGGAATCTGTCCTTTGGTACAGGAATACCCATATGACAGGATGAAATTCTTATCATTCCGTCATTCTCTGTGGATTCAAGAGGACTTCCTCCCGGAACCATAAGAGCATCTGCAGCATTTTTATCAGCAAATGTAGTTGTCAGCTGTGTAAGACTATCCTCTTGTGACTCTGCTCCCACACATGAAAAGACAACCAGTCTGTATATTCCGCTGCTGTTAGGCTCATACCAGCCTTCGCATCTGCCATACTCATAATCAGGACTTGTAAATTCACAAGTATAAGAATATCTTCCGGGATTAGATGAAACATCACAGGTTACAGGATTTGATATTTCCACATTTTCTCCATAGAGATTTTTCATGCACTCTTCGCAATTGTATGCAAGATTAGCAGCAAAATCTTCTGCCCCGTTTAAACCCAGAATAGATACAACCATATTGTCATCCGAATCTTCACTGAGAACTTTTCCGACTGCTATATTGGCCTTTATACCGCTTTTTCCACCGGATAAAGTTATTAAATTTGATTCCTCAAAGGTGGTCTCTTCAACTTTTGTAAATTCACTTTCCGGATAAACAAAAGGAATATCAAAACCTTCTACACTTGACTTAACTTCCTTGGCAAATTCTGCATTGGCAAAATCCACACTTGCTTTACTGCTCTTGCCTCCCATGGCAAATACAGCTATAAGTACTATTGCAACGGCAGCAACACCAACACCTATAAATATAGGTAATTTGGATCCTTGTTTTCCGCCGGACATTTTCTCTACTACAGGGGATTTTGTTACTTTCTCAACTACCTTCTCTACTTTGGCTGCTTCATTTTGCCTCTCCTGCTGTTTTTTCTTTTCAGCTTCCTCAAGAGCCTTTTTTTCTTCCTCAGCTTTTCTCTTACGTTCTTCTACTTCCTGTTCCATTTTGCGAACTTCTGCTTCAGCCGCATCTCTTTTGGCCTGTTCTTCTGCTGCCTTTTTCTTAGCTTCCTCTTCTGCTTTTTTCTTTTTCTGAGCTGACACAAACAATGCCGCAGTTTCTTCGTTGTTGTTCATATTTTCATCACTCATACTCGTTTTCCCCTTTCTTCATAACAATTAACGTTACCCATAAGTTTTAGCTTTTCCAAAAATTTCCTCTCAAGATCCATGCTGTTGCTCTGTCATATCTAAAATTTCATCATGACTTAGCTCCACATTACCAAAGCGAACAAATATGCCGTTGGTAACTGCGCTGTTCCAGACTTCCGGGTCTGCAAGCTTCCTGAATCGGACCTTATCGAGGTATGGCTTCATATCCAGAAGCAGTCTGCTTCCTGAAACGAAGTCCACTTGAAGAACGTAACCTGTCAGTGGTTCAACAGCTGAAATATATTTTCGCTCCACATATACCCCTCCTTATTGAGTTTGAAATAAAATAACAAATCCACCATACATATTGTATGGTGGATTTAAATTATCAAACATTAACTTTTGGTTAGGGATTATTTACTGATTTTTAATTTATTTTTCATCAAATAGTTCAAACAATTGCTGCCGCTTATTTTTCCGGTCTCCCTGAATGCTTAATTTTGAATAAATCTGATTAACGTACTGCTTAACACTTCCTTCAGAAAGATAGAGCTGCTGGGCTATTTCCTTGTTACTCATACGCTTTCTCATTATTGTAACAATTTCATACTCTCGATCCGTAAGAGTTTCAAAGGCTGCAGGTCTTTCTGCAGTTTCCTGCTCTTTCCTAAGATTATATTCTTTTCCTATCTTTTTTATCTCACTTATAAATTCTGCCTCCTGATGGGCTTCCATGCTATCAAGAACATCTTTAATATAATGATAGTTTTCAACAAATGGGAACAGAATATTATCAGCCATGGCATCATGAATTGCATCTTTTAAATGCTCTGTTGCCTCTTTTCGCTTTCCCATTTTTTCATAGGCAGCAGCATTCTGTATCTGCATATGTATAGCCACCAGGCTGTAATGAAGCCCTCTGCACATTCCAAGAAGTCCTTCATTTCTGCCAATGACCTGTGCATAGGCTCCCTGAAGCAGATAGACCTGATTTTCTATCATTTCATACATAGGCTTTCCGGGAGCAAGTATAGTAATGGTGGAGAGCCTGTGCTCACTAAAAAGTCCGGGGATCTTATCTTCATCTCCCATTAGAGCATAGTGATATGCACAGATTGCATTCCAAATGTTCAGATAAGAAATGTTATGATGCTTTATCAGTTCCTTATATCTGTCTTCAAAGCTGCATTTCTGCTCTAAATCCATGACAAGAGAAAGCCTTCTGGCTACAAAATCGCAGCACAATGTCATGTTCTTTTGATTATAGTTATCTGACTGAGCATAAGCACTTTCCAGTTCTATCTGAGCATCAAAGAATCTTCCCTGCATCATATAGGCCTCTGCTCTCATGATTTTTTCCGCACCATGTCCGTGATTATTGGTAATCCTATAATAATGAGGCATACAATCATCCATTTCGGAAAGTTCCTTCTCCATAGCCCCGGGTTCTCTGTGGAACATCATAAGAACAGAAGGTGAACCAAAGGTCCATCCACCACTGCTTTGAAGGCTTATAGCAGCACGACTCATCTGCCTGCTGGCACTTCTGTGGAGATTGCTCATGGCACTTATGTCATTATACATAAGAAAACTCGTGATCAGGTCGCATTCACCAAGAAGATTACCCTTTTCCTGTGGATCCATATCAGGCTGCTCAGCTATTGACTCCATGAACAAAGCCTTATATTCAAGCATCTTTGGAATCAAATGCCAGTTAAACATACATCTCATAAGTACAAGAATAGCCAAAGGATGTGCCTTTAAGGTTTCTCTTGGAAACCTTTCAAGTTCTGAAAGAACAAGCTCGGGCTTCATGGCTGACAAAAGAATTCCTGCATCCACCTTTACAACATCCAGTAAGGCATCATAATTTTGTGATAATCTATAGGATTCAATTGCATGAATATACTGACTATGCTCTTCATACCATTTACCGTAGCGATTTCTATAAGTATCCCTTTTTGCCCTTGGAAGTGTATTAAAAGCTCTCTCAGCGCATTCCTTCATCATATGATGAAATCTGAAATTTCCACCATTATGCAGGCGGGTTACAAAGGCATTTTTTTCCGTCAGCTTCTTTATAAGATTCTCAGAATCAGGATTTTGAGTCACAAATTCTGCCATGTCCACATTAAATTCATCAGCCAGACCCATTACCGCAAGAAATTCCTTTTGGTCATCAGGAAGAGGATCTATAAGAGCCTGGGTGAACATGGAATAAATATCTGAATTATGATCAGGCAAAAAACCATTCTCAAATAAAGAACACAGATTAAGATAAACCGCAGAAAACCAGCCTTCGCTGGAATATAAAATTGTATTTATCTGATCGTCTGAAAGCTCCGATCCACAGCGATGAGCATAAACCGCAAGTTCAGTATGGTTTAGTCTCAGATTGTCTATACCAATCTGATATACGTTGTTGCCAAGGCGCAGTATCTCCGCAGCCGGCAAAAATCTGTCTCTGCTGGCAACTATAAGATGCACATTTTCAGGAAGTCTGTTTACAAGCAGGCAGATAAAATCAGATACTTTATGATCTGTCATCAAATGGAAATCATCAATAAAAATATAGCAGCTCTTTTTTCCTCCAAGCTCATGACATAGTGTATCTGCCAAAAGGCTGCCCCCAGCTTCATCGCTAGGAAAAGGATAGTCCTTTAGAAAATCGTATCCCGCATAGGAAAAGGCATCCTGAACGCTTTTCCAAAGGATCATGAGATTGCCCGAATATACACTTATTCGGATTATATTGCTTTTTTCAGTTTTACAATGTTCTGACAAATACCAGTTAATTGCCGTAGTCTTACCATAACCCATTGGCGCAACCACTGTAGTCAAAGCGCAGTATGAAATCGGTCGAAGTACTTCCTGCAATCGTTCTGATATGTAGATAGTATTCAGGTTCCACTTTCGTTTTGGCATAAATAAACCCCCGGAGTTTTTTGTTTTAATGTTATAAAATTACAATTAGTTTCCTCCAATTCTTTGCAATGCACTATTATATTTTAACAAATATTTTATCATTTTTACACACTTTTTAGGATATTTTATCAAAAAAGACGCAGCTTCCGTTTTGAGAAAACTACGCCATGTTTTTTATATATGAAATTCATTGAATATAGATAAAACCTGTCTTTCGAAATGATGTAATAATTCTTATAACCGCCGAATATATTAGTCCCAGGCTGTATATGTAAACTGCGGTATTGGGCTTTCTGATAAATATGATACAAACAAGTGCCATTGCTACATTAAGTACCCCATGAAAGAGCTTTAGTTTCCATAAGCCTCCGCCGTTTTTTCTTGTCTCCCACACCCTTAATATTTCCACAAGTCCGGAAAATGCATGTATTAAAACAAGATAAAGCAGAATATATACCTTTGGTACATCCGTTAGCGATGCGGTAAAAAAGCCAAGATCAAGGATAATCACTCCTCTGTACAAAGCTTCCTTTCCCCCAACCATAAACCTGGCCATGGTAAAATAATATATAAGCTGCTTTATACCATAAAATATAAAACCCAAAGATAAAGTCAATACAACGACCATATATGATTCTTCAGGAGCCAGAAGCATCAGTAAACCTATAAAAAGCATTCCCAGTCCCCATAAAAATGTTGTCAATTTCTGAAGCCTCGTCATACAAGACCTCCTTTAACAAAGAGTCTTACAGAAAAGCCCGCAAGTATATTACCGGATCTGTAGATAGAATTTGTGACCATTCCTTTTTGTTCCAGCGCTCCTATAAAAAATTTCCCAAGAAAAGTAGATATTTTTTCCTGTTCATTGGCATTTATATATTCATTCTGATATTTTTCAACATCAAAGTCTTCTATTGCTTTCCCGGATAATTCTTCACCAAATTTTTTCCAGTCATCACAGGCTAAAAGCTGCTTTTTTCTAAGGATTTCATTTATCTTATCTTCATATCCCACAAGAGCATTTGTTTCGTATTTATCCCTTACAAAAATCTCTTCTTCGCCTCTTAGATATTTCATGGCATAAACCATCTGTCCAAAAGCTTTGTAGTAGTCTGATGGATTGTCTTTAATTATCTCTTGGTAATTTCCCCAGGCAGGAAGATATTTATACTTAATAAAGCTGTAATCCGGAAGATGACCTGCCCTTCCATGACCCAGATTCATAATGGAATTTTCACTGTTCTGATAAAGACTGTTTGTATAATAAGACTTCTCTATATTATCCGGAGATGCCGGATTATGATTGAACTTTATTTTCTCCCAGTCGTTTTTTTCATCATTAAATGCATAGAAATGATCATTGGTATTATTTATGACCAGCGACGGTGTCCCTGCGAAATACATATGGGCCCAGGTGTCAGCCAGGACATGCATTGCAATTCCAATATGCTGAAGGCTCTTACCCCTGGCAAGCTTTACGGTCTTTACCATAAGGCTCCCGTTGGGTCCACAGATGAGTCTGTATTTATTCATATAGCGCTTATTTTTCTTATCTCTCATAGCATGAAGATCTTTTGGCAAAAAATGGAACGAAGCCCATATCCTTGTGATATCCTGTAACCCGATTATATCAGTCCTTGAATCCATCATTTCAAGCTGAAGCTGCGTTGTGGCTGCATTTAAAGGTCCTTTGACCTTTGACAGAAAAGTCCTTGAACACAGATCCACCAGCTGGGCACTGTAACAGATATCCAGGCTTTCTTCATGGGAGAAGCCTGCAAGATATGCTGCGCAATATGTGGCATAGTAGTGAAAATCCTCCTGCATATCTTATTTCTTCTCCTTTTTTTCAAGAATTTGAATACAAATATAGGAATAAATAATCTGATATATAATAAAGACACCGGTTAGATCAATCAAAAAGGTGGCAATTGAAGTATCGGAAATTTCAGAAGTGTCCCCGATAAAATATCTTGGAATTTCAAAAAGCTCGATAATTCCAATGAAAAATGAAAAAAACAAAAATAATCTGCCGGTTTTCCTGCCTTTTCCACATCTGATGGAACGTCTACCGATATATATGTATATTAAAAGAATAAAAGACGAAAAAATGAAAATCATTACAGTCATTACTGTTTTTATCAAACTCATGCTGATATCAGAATCTTCTTCAGCAATCAGGGCATAAGTATAATCCCTGTGCTCCCATAAAAGGAGCACAAGGATCTTAAAAGTTTCCCATATTCCGAGGATTATAACCCATTTTCCACTGACAACCATGTTGTCACGATGCTTTCTGATAGCTATATTAGCTTCATCCATTATTTTTGTCCTTCATACGGATTTAATCCAGAATTTTTCAAAAGCTTTTTAAAGCATTCTTAGCAACGGTCTGACTGCTTACTTAAAATGTCACCTGACATAAGTGTAGAATCACTTTCTGATGAAAGCTTGGTTGCTTTCTTTTTGCCGCTACTTACAAGATTTGTTGATACCGATTTAACCTTGCTGTTCATTACAAGATTGGAACTGATAGATAATCCACCTGCTACTGTATCGAGATCATCATCATTTAATGCTTCGCCTTTGTTTATATCTTCGTTACTCATATTGCATTCCCTCCTAAGTTCAAAATTCCCACTGTGTCATTTATGTTTTTTGTTTCGCTACATTCTTTTATACGAAACAGTATACAAAAAAGTACATACTTTATTATATTTTAAGGGTTTGCAAGTATTTGTTCGATATTCTATTTATTATTTTATCTAATTTTAATAATTAGTTCCATTATTGATTTTTAATTTTACAATTAATTTATATATCAGTATATGAATAGTATGAAAAAAGGAATACAATGGTTACAAAATTCCTATGGAATAAAGGAGACATTTTTATGTTTGAAGACTTTTCGGATTGGCTTGATACACAACTTGAAGACGGACTTCCCGATGGTGAAGGTATATGCTTTAATCTCTACGAAGATGGAGATAGTCACTGGTCTATAGAACTATCAGTCAGTGATACTTTTGATGAGGAAGATGACGAATGGGCTGCGGAAGCAACCTATACCAGTGATGAAACCTATAACTGGAAACAGGATGACGAATGGGATGATGTGCTTGAAGATGCCATTCAGGTACTTATAAAATACCTTAATAACGGAAAATTTGCTGATTTTCTTAAAGAAAATTATAAAGGAATTGCCGCAGGCTTCGTAGACGGAGATCTTGAGCTTTTATATATGGCCTGAATCTTCATTTTCAAATAATATTAAAAATAAGACGCAAAATATCTTTACATAGCAAAAGATATTTTGCGGTCTTTTATTTACACTGCTTTGCTGCTGTATCTGTTATCGTAAAACTCATCAACAATTCTGTTCATAAGTTCATCCACAGGAATTATTTCCTTAACTCTATCTACATTGGCGCCTACGAAAATAAGACCTTCATCCAATCTTCCCTCTACTGCATTTATAAGGGCTTTTGTAATGCAATATGGTGCATCCTTGACATTACAGGTCTTAATGCATCCATAACAGTGAGTTATTGTCTCTTTAGTCTGGGATACCTTCTGAATAAAAAGGTTGTTAAGGGCTCTTCCCGGCATTCCCACAGGACTTTGAATAATCTTGATATCCTCTTTTTTTGCATTGACATATGCTTCCTTATAAGCTCTTGAAGCATCACATTCATCAGTTGCGACAAATCTTGTAGCCATCTGTACGCCGTCAGCTCCAAGATCTATATACTTTTTCATATCAAAGCCGTCAAATACACCGCCTGCAACTATAACAGGAATAGTTTTACCTGCTTCTATTTCAAGCTTTCTTACAAAGCCAACCACATCGGTTACTATTTTTTCCATCATTGAATCATAGTCACCGTCCAGCTCTTCCTTCTTAAATCCAAGGTGGCCTCCGGCTTTAGGGCCTTCAATTACTACCATATCAGGAATGTAATCATATTTCTTTTTCCAGCTTCTGGTTATAAGCTCGAGGCATCTAAGGGAAGAAACTATAGGAGCTATCTTGGTCTTTGATCCCTTTATAAATTCAGGAAGATTAAGAGGTATTCCCGCTCCTGAAACAATGAGATCTATGTTCTGATGTACACATTCTTTGACGATCTCTGCATAATCCTTTAAAGCAACCATTACATTTACTGCAAGGATTTTGTCCTGACCTGCTATTTCTCTTGCCATCTTAATCTCTTTTCCGATTGCTTCAAGATTAGCCTTTAACGGGTTCTTGATAAAATCAGGATTCTTAAACCCAATATCGGCTGTGGAAATACATCCGATACCACCGGCTTTGCTTACGGCACCGGCAAGGTTATGAAGAGAAACACCTACACCCATTCCGCCTTGCAAAATAGGATACTTAGCTATCTTTTCCCCTAGCTTTATCCCCTTTAACTCATTAAATGCAATATTTTTCATCCTATACTCCTTTTTACAATACATTTTTATTTAATATCAAA
>JAILBM010000221.1 GCA_024680925.1 Butyrivibrio sp. | reverse complement strand
AGTGTATTGTAATTGGTATTACATATATATTCAAGAAGGAGCCTGGCATCAAGACTCGCATCTGCGATACCGGCTCCTACTAAAGCTTCGCATCCTTTTTGATATAAATCAGAATAATTATTCATCTTCCTTGTAGGCACTTGTATAGTCCTCTTCCTCAAACTCAAGACCAAAAGTATCTTTTAAATATTCCTTCCAGTCAAATACAGCCTCTACAGATTTAATGGCAACTTCAATCATTTCCTCATCAGGCTCTTTGGTTGTAAGTCTCTGCATCCAAAGTCCCGGTGCCGATAATATGCTGACTATAATGTTATCAGTTCTTCCTGCAAGTCTTATAAGTTCATAAGAAATACCTGATATTACAGGAATCAGCAATATTCTGTATACTACCCTGAGTATCATTGAATCTGTTCTTATAAAGAAAAACAAAACAATACTTACCAGCATTACAAAAAGCACAAAGCTGCTGCCACATCTTTTATGAAGCCTTGAACTGCGCATGGCATTTTTGACATTAAGGGGTCTGCCTCTTTCGATACAGTTAATGCATTTATGCTCTGCACCATGATATCTGAAAAGTCTCTTTATATCCTGCATCTGAGATATGGCAAGTATATAAATAACAAAAATAAGAATTCTAAGTACACCCTCAATTATAGCAAGGAGTGATGCATTTCTTACGTAGTTTTCAAAAATAGATGACAGGAAATAAGGCAGAACCATAAAAATCCCAACTGCAAGTACAATTGACAATGCATATGTAAGAGCCATAGCAAGCTTTTCCTTACTGTCACTATCTGTTGCCTTGGTATTTATGGAATTGTCCTTATGAGGCTTATCATCCTCTTCCTCATAAAATGTTGATGAATGATTAAGGGCCTTCATTCCCAATATAAGAGAATCCAGGAATATAAAGATTCCTCTTATAAAAGGTATCTTTACAAAAAAAGTACCTGAAGCAACTCCATGATACTCATCAACCTCAACATCTATATCTCCATCCGGTTTTCTGACTGCAACGGCATACATATCCTTGTTACGCATCATAACACCCTCAAGCACCGCCTGTCCGCCGATTCCGGAATAATGTCTTATTTTCTTCTTTTTCATGTTGCTCCTCCAAAAACTATTCTCTAAACAGTGTATGGTAAGATTTAACTGTTATCATACACATCTATTTACATATTATAAGCTAACACGAAATAATCTATATGCTTATATCTGATTACAGAAACAATTTAAATGCTTATATCTGATCACATTAGAAATGTTTCCGAAATTTCATTTTCAGATTATAAAAAAGAGGTCGAGGCTAATTGCCTCAACCTCTTATAAATCCTGTTAAAATCAATCGTTAGACTGAATGCCGTATTTCTTATTGAACTTATCAATACGACCACGAGCTGCTGTAGCCTTCTGCTGTCCTGTGTAGAATGGATGGCACTTTGAGCAAATCTCGACATGGATTTCCTGCTTTGTAGAACCTACTACAAATGTGTTACCACAGTTACATGTAACTGTTGCCTGATAGTATGTTGGCTGAATATCCTGCTTCATTTTTTCTCACCTCTCTATATCAATAATTCTTCTCTTTAACAATAGTTCCGTGCTATCATGAATCTTATTCACAGACAGCTTAGTCATTATAACATAGTAAAAAATGCTATGCAAGTAAAAATTTCTATGAAAAATGTATTTTTATCATAAGCTTTTTTCTAATGCTCGATAACCTTACGCAGCTTGAGTTTTGTCCGCTGAAGTGCATTGTCTGTTGACTTTTCATCACGATTTAAGACTCTGGCTATTTCAGTATAGCTCATGCCTGTCATATACAAATCCAAAACTTCTCTTTCAAACCCACTAAGCTCTGTTTCAATAAGACTTTCCAAGTGCTCAACATTTTCCTGATCTATGACAAGGTCTTCAGGATTTCGCTCAGATAAAGCTTCCGCTTCCAGATTATTGACCAGTTCAGCATCCTTGGAAGAATCAGCATCGTCAATTTTACTATATAGTGATACGTAAGTATTTAATGGAATATGCTTTTTTCTGTTTGATGCCTGTATGGCAGAGTACATCTGCCTTGATATACACAGGTCAGCAAAGGTAAAAAAGCTGGAGTCTCTGCCACTGTCATAGTCTCTTATGGCCTTAAAAAGTCCAATCATCCCCTCCTGGATCAAATCGTCTCTGTCAGCTCCAAGGATAAACATGGTAGCAGCTTTTTTTCGTACAAGATTCTTGTACTTATCCATTATATAATCTGTAATATCGCCTTCACCATCACGAAGTCTTCTTATTAATACTTCATCTGTTTCGGATTCATATTGACCGATCATGTATGCCCCTTAATTTATTTTATTAGCTGCCATAACAGCAATTTTTAGTTTTCAGGTTACATAATTACCGGATTTTTGTTTGCTACTTAAATCTTTTACTTACTGATTCACAGCTTATGTGAATTTCTGTTTGCAGTGACATAAAATCCAGAAATTTTTCAGTGTTTAATTCATGCGTTGTCTTACAATTTCGTAAGCCAGAACACCTGCTGCCACTGAAGCATTAAGGGAATTAATCTCGCCCTTCATTGGAATTGTGGCTATCATATCGCATTTTTCTGAAACAAGTCTGCTTACACCTGAACCTTCATTACCAATTACAAGTCCTATAGGCCCTTTAAGGTCAAGGTCATACATAGGAGTTCCGTCCATATCGGCACATACAAACCATACTCCGCGCTTTTTAAGCTCCTCTATGGTCTGTGCAATGTTAGTAACCTTAACAACCGGTGTATAATTAAGGGCTCCGGCAGATGCCTTGGCAACTGTCGCTGTAAGTCCGACCGCTCTGTTTTTAGGGATAACAACTCCATGAGCTCCAGCAATATTGGCTGTTCTTATAATTGCACCGAGGTTATGAGGATCTTCTATATTATCAAGAAGTATTATAAATGGTTTTTCATTTCTTTTTTCTGCCAAGGCAAAAATGTCATCCATTTCAGCATAGTCATAGGCTGCTGCGTAAGCAATGACTCCCTGATGCTTACCTGTATCGGAAATTTGATCAAGGCGTTCTCTTGATACAAACTTCATCATTATACCAAGTTTTGATGCCTCTCTTCTTATAGTAGATACCGGTCCATCCTGACAACCGTCAAGCACAAAGAGCTTATCAATTGTTTTTCCGGATCTGATAGCTTCAAGAACAGCATTTCTTCCCTCTATTGTAAGGCTGTGGATATCTGTATCAATATCATCGTTTTCTCTTTTTGCACCTTCAAGGTCAAGTCCATGAAGCTTTTTTTCTTCTTCAGAAAATGATTTTGATGCAGCTTTTTCACCAGCTATAAAATCTGCCTTATAGTCTTCTCTTCCTGTCACATCGCCATCGTACTTGTGGCTGTGATTCTTTGAAGCCTCTGTCTTTCTGTTTTCTTTATTCTGCTCTTTTTGGGCCTTTTTATAGAAATTTCTGTTTGTACTCATTTTTCACCTTTTGTTCTATTCAAATATCAAGTTAGCTATAACATCAGTCATCCTTACCCGTAAAGACCACTGGCTTTTTACTATGGTCTATGGGATGTTCAATGCCATATTTTACAAGCTCTACTACTCTGTCCATTTTGCCCTGCATATAAAGGTACCCGCATAAGGCTTCAAATCCGGTAGCTTTGCGATAATCTGCTACTGTCTGGTTTTTGGCAACTGTACCGCCCTTGGCATTTCGCCCCTTTTTGAAAATATCCTGCTCTTCCTGCGTCATTATATCCATGCAGGCATCCACCATATCTGTCTGAGCCGCAGCATTAACATATTTAACTTTCATCTTGTTAAGGTCTTTAACAGGGCGATTACCCTGAGCCAAAACATAAGTCCTTATGGCGAGCTCATATACGCAGTCTCCGATAAACGCAAAGGATAGAGGACTGTATTCTCTTATATCTTTTTGGTTAATATCAAAGGTCTCCCTGATTAAATCAGGGAGATCAAAAAAGTTATCACTCATTTATTTTTCCTATTATTATATTGCGGAACATTTTCTCTTATCCACAATTATATCAAAATACTCAAGCTTTTTTCCACTTGACACCTTCTCTTGTATCCTCAAGGATAATGCCCTTTTCAAGGAGCTCATTTCTGATTTCATCAGCTCTTGCAAAGTTCTTGTCCTTACGAGCCTGCTGTCTTTCAGCTATAAGCTTTTCGATATCAGCATCTCCAAGTTCCTCTTTACGTTCAACAATAAGCCCAAGGATATCTGAAAGTTCGATGATTTCCTTTTTAACAGCCTCTATAAATGCTTTGGATGAAGCACCGCTTACATTTGTATTGGCAAACTTAACTGTATCAAATACTGCAGTTATGGCATCGGCTGTGTTAAAGTCATCTTCCATAACACTTTCAAACTTCTTTCTAAAACTTTCAAGTTCAGGAAGAAGTGCCTTTTCAGCATCTGTCATTTCTAAAGCTCTCTCACCTTCAAGAAGGAAGTTTAAGTTACTTACACTATTTACGATACGCTCAAATCCTGCCTTTGCTGATTCCATAAGGTCATCGCTAAAGTTAAGTGGACTTCTGTAATGAGCTGATAACATAAACATTCTAAGTACCATTGGGTCATATTTTGCAGTAATGTCTCTTACTGTAAAGAAATTTCCTAAAGACTTGGACATCTTGTGGTTATTGATATTAAGGAATGCATTATGCATCCAGTAACGTGAAAACTCATGTCCGGAGCACCCTTCAGACTGAGCAATTTCATTTTCATGGTGAGGGAATACAAGGTCCTCGCCGCCGCCATGAATGTCTATCTCTTCTCCAAGATATTTTTTGCTCATAACAGAACACTCAATATGCCATCCAGGACGACCCTGGCACCATGGAGACTCCCAATATGGCTCTCCTTCTTTTTTAGGCTTCCATAAAACAAAATCCAGTGGGTCTTCCTTCTGTTCTTCACCGGATACCTTGAGAGTTCTCTCACCGCTTCTAAGGTCATCGAGGTTTTTATGTGAAAGCTTACCATACTCAGCAAATTTACGGGTTCTGTAATAAACTGTGCCATCTGCTGCAGCATATGCATAGCCTTTTTCGATAAGTGTATTTATCATATCAATCATGCCATCAATTTCTCTTGTTGCAAGAGGGTGAGTTGTGGCCGGCATAATGTTCATGGCTTCCATATCTTTTTTGCATTCTGCTATATATCTCTCTGAAATAACGCTTGAATCAACGCCTTCTGCTATAGCCTTCTTGATAATCTTGTCATCAACGTCTGTGAAGTTTGATACATAGTTAACTTCAAGTCCCTTGTAGGTCATATATCTTCTTACTGTGTCAAAAAAGATCATAGGACGCGCGTTACCGATATGTATAAAATCATACACTGTTGGTCCGCATACATACATTCTGACTTTTCCTTCTTCTATAGGAACAAAGTCCTCTTTCTTTTTGGACAGGGTATTATAAATCTGCATTTTTGTTACTTCCTTTACTGTTTATTTTTCTAAGTCTGCTTATTGCTGATTCTGTAACATCAAAATTCTCAGCCCAATCTACGTTTTCTGCTTTTTTCTCTGTGCGCTCTTCTAAGCCAGGCACTGATGATTTTCCATCAGCATTATCATCCCGGGCTTTAACTGCTGCCTCTTTAGCTGCATTTTGGGCAGGGTCAAACTTTTCAGTCGCAAAATACAGGCATCTCTTATTAAGCTCAAGCTGAACAAATTTAAGCTCTCGCTGAAGATCAATGATCCTGCTGGTAAGCTCGCTCTGCTCGTGGGCAAGATTAGCGATGTCTTCTTTTACCGGATCAGGCATATGAACCTGGTCAAGCTCTTTCTGAGGGCAATCAGGACAAACTCTTTTAACGACTCGTCCCGGAACACCAACTACCGTGGAGCCCGATGGCACCTCAGACAAAACCACACTTCCGGCACCTATTTTGGAATTATCTCCTATTGTAAAGGAGCCTAAGACCTTTGCTCCGGTACTTATCATTACATTATTACCTATGGTAGGATGTCTTTTGCCCTTTTCCTTACCGGTTCCTCCAAGGGTTACGCCCTGATAAATGGTTACATTATCACCTATAACAGTGGTTTCACCAATGATGACACCTGCGCCATGATCAATAAAGAAGCCTTTTCCGATTTCTGCACCGGGATGAATTTCAATTCCGGTCTTTTTTCGAGCCCTCTGAGAAATCAGTCTTGCCAAAAAATAATGCTTATTGAGGTACAGCTTGTGTGCAAGCCTGTAAGAACGCATTACCTGATAGCTTGGATAAAGAAAAACCTCCCAGTTTGAATGAATGGCAGGATCCCTTTCTCTGATCAGTGCAATTTCTTCTTTAATATTTTTAAAGTAGCCCATGTTCTCTCCTATATAATAAAAAAATCTCCATCAGAAAATTTCTGACAGAGACGAATATTATCCGCGGTTCCACTCTAATTGATACACTACGATCCACTTAATGCATGTAACGAATGCCTACGTGCCGGGATACTCTAAATCTTCCCCCGGCAAGCCAATGATTGCACTTCAAATGCGTTTTGTCAGAACTGCTTACAGCCAGTGGCAATTCCTCTCTGTGACAACTTCATCATTTTACTCTAATCATTCTTTGCCTTTTTGATATTTAATTAAAAAATAATCCTCAGCAGGCATATCCTCATAAAATATAGTTAAATACCTTATTGGCTACAGCCTGAATTCTTGGTAAAAAAGCGCAATAGCAATAGCCATTTTCTATATCTGGCTACAACTTTTGCATCTAACTAACAATATATTAAATGAGCTTTGTTTTGTCAAATAAATGTATTGTAAAAAATACATAGTTTTTTGCCTTTTTACATTCTGTAAAAAAATACAATTCCAAATCCCAAGGCAATGCCCATAAGCAATCCTGTAAAATGTCCTATGGAATCAATTCTTTTTGAGGCAGTCATGAGAAGCAGTAAAACAATAGTTGGTAAAACCGACCTTATAGCCGCAAACCCAATAGCCATAAAGGCTACAGCCATGTAAATTCCCAATAGCCCGCATATAACTCCCGATGCACCTATGGATAATGTAAATGGTGTTTTTATCTTATGAATTCTTGCAGATAAAAGCCCTCCCACAATCATAATTACAATATATGCAATAATGTAGAGCCCTGTGCCAAGCATTTTCTCTATAACGGATCCAATATTGTATAAGGAATACATATTCATAAGAAGATGCGGAACTTCTCTGTGGGTAAAGGCACTGCTTATCACCCTGTAGTATTGCTTGTCCTGAAGAGTTGATATATAAGAAGAACCTAGCTTTTCCACAGAGATATTTTTTGCATTGATCACCAGAAACACAAGGCAGTTCAACAAAATTATAATTGCAGTTACAGGTATATTTTTAAAATCGTTCATCTATTACTGATTCTCACTTTTCCATTTGAAGCCAAAACACAATCCGGCAAAGGCTTTTGCAGCTAAATCATTTTTTAGTATCCAAAATTCATTTAACTATCTGCCCTTTATATTTAGCTATTCCCCCTATACTTTTAACGTTGCAATATCCCATTTTCCGCAATATTTTTGCTGCCTTAGAGCTTCTAACTCCGGAGTGGCAATATAGAAATATGGGTGTATTTCGGTCCTGTACTTTTTTATCTATATTCTGAATTTCGTCTAAA
>JAILBM010000257.1 GCA_024680925.1 Butyrivibrio sp. | reverse complement strand
CATTCTCATACATCTTAGCAAAGAGTGCCTGAGCATCGTTCATAAGCTTTTCTTTCTGGCTCTTAAGAGAATCGATCTCGCTGTCAGAAAGTTCCTTATCCTTTGTCTGCTCAAGTGTTTCCTTGAGAGCCTTGATATCGTCTTCTACAAGCTGCTTCTGAGAAGCGTCGATCTTGTCGCCAACATCCTGAAGAGCTTTCTCTGTCTGGAATACGAATGAATCAGCATCGTTACGAGCATCGATTCCTTCTTTACGCTTCTTATCCTGAGCTTCATATTCCTTAGCTTCCTTAACAGCCTTATCGATATCTTCATCAGACATGTTAGAACCGGCTGTGATTGTGATATGCTGTTCCTTACCTGTACCAAGATCCTTAGCTGATACATTAACGATACCGTTTGCATCGATATCAAATGTAACTTCGATCTGTGGAACACCTCTCATTGCTGGTGGGATACCATCAAGTCTGAACTGTCCAAGTGATTTATTATCTCTTGCAAACTGTCTCTCACCCTGAAGTACGTTGATATCTACGGCTGTCTGGTTATCAGCAGCTGTTGAGAATACCTGGCTCTTCTTAGTAGGGATAGTTGTGTTACGCTCGATAAGTCTTGTAGCAACACCACCCATTGTCTCGATTGAAAGTGAAAGTGGAGTTACATCAAGAAGGAGGATATCTCCTGCACCTGCATCGCCTGCAAGCTTACCACCCTGGATAGAAGCACCTACTGCTACGCACTCATCAGGGTTAAGGTTCTTGGAAGGCTCATGTCCTGTAAGCTGTTTAACCTTTTCTACTACGCAAGGAACACGTGTTGAACCACCAACAAGAAGTACCTTACCAAGGTCTGAGTTAGAAAGTCCTGCATCCTTCATAGCGTTCTGAACCGGGATTGCTGTTCTCTCTACAAGGTCATGTATAAGTTCCTCAAATTTAGCTCTTGAAAGGTCAGCATCAAAGTGCTTAGGACCTTCTGCTGTAGCTGTAATGAAAGGAAGGTTAATATTTGTTGTTGTTGAAGAAGAAAGTTCCTTCTTAGCCTTTTCTGCAGCTTCCTTAAGTCTCTGCATAGCCATCTTATCGCCTGAAAGGTCTACACCTTCTTTTGACTTGAATTCCTGAACCATCCAGTTAATGATTGCATTATCAAAGTCATCACCACCAAGGTGTGTATCACCGTTTGTTGAAAGAACTTCGATGACACCGTCACCAATTTCAATGATAGATACATCAAATGTACCACCACCAAGGTCATAAACCATGATCTTCTGTTCCTTTTCGTTATCAAGACCATAAGCAAGAGCTGCTGCTGTAGGCTCGTTGATGATACGCTTTACATCAAGACCTGCAATCTTACCTGCATCCTTTGTAGCCTGACGCTGAGCATCATTGAAGTAAGCAGGAACTGTAATAACTGCTTCTGTAACTTTTTCGCCGAGATACTGTTCTGCATCTGCCTTAAGCTTCTGCAGGATCATAGCAGAAATCTGCTGTGGAGAATATTTCTTACCATCAATTGTACGGCCTCTGTCTGTACCCATATCTCTCTTAATTGATGAAATTGTGTTGTCAGCATTTGTAACTGCCTGACGCTTTGCAGGTTCACCTACAAGTCTCTCTCCGTTCTTAGTAAAAGCAACGATAGAAGGTGTTGTTCTTGCTCCTTCTGCATTTGCTATAACTGTTGGCTTTCCGCCTTCCATAACTGCTACGCAGCTATTTGTAGTACCAAGGTCAATACCTATAATCTTACTCATTTCGTTTTCCTCCGTATTTTATACTAAAAATGATGTATTCTTGTAACTTCAAACAGAAATCCGCACTTGCTGCGGTTTTCGTAAGAAAATGATTCAAGTGGCAAATAGGCTCTGCGACGAAGTCGCCTTATAATAGCCTATTTGCAGCATTCTCGGAACTAAGTGACAAGAATGCATAATAATCTATATAAACCATTACTCTGCTACAGCAACCATGCTGTGTCTAAGTACTGTATCATGGAATTTATAACCTTTTTGAAGTTCCTGAGCTACTACTCCCGACTCATATTCTTCACTTGCCACCTGCATTACTGCATTGTGAAGGTTAGGATCAAATTCCTGTCCAAGTGCTTCAATAGGTGTTACTCCCAAATCTTCCAGCTGTTTCATGAGCTGTTTGTATATCATATTCATACCGTCTGCAAAGGCCTTACCCTGTTCATCTTCCGGAGAGGAAGCAAGTCCTCTTTCGAAGTTATCTACAACAGGAAGAATCTTTTCAAGGACATTGGCCTGTCCCTGTTCAAACATCTGACTCTTTTCCTTGTCGGTACGCTTTCTGAAATTATCAAATTCAGCAACCTGTCTTACGTATTTATCCTGAAGCTCCTGAATTTTTTCTTTTAATGGATCTTTCTTTTCTTTTTTACCAAAAAAGCTCTTTTTTTCCTTTGGCGCTTCTTCATTATTATCTGCATTTTCTTCAGCAGCGCCGGTTTCTTCATTATTTTCTGTATCTTCGCCATCTGCTTTAGGGCTTTGTTCTTTATCCGTCTCTTTATCAGACTCCTGGCTGTTTTCCTGAGTTTCCTTAGCCTTTTTTGCAGATTCCTCTTCGAGATCTTCCAAAACCTCTTCCAGGATTTCCTTTTCCTTTTCTTTTTCCTTACTCAATACTATTATCTCCTTTGCTGCTAATGCTTGTCCTTATAAAGATCATCCAGACTCTTCCTCATATTTTTAAGAGTGGATATTACCTTGTCGTAGTCCATTCGCTTAGGTCCTATAATACCTACCGTTCCTCTCATGCCATCACCAAGGTCATAAGTTGCTGTAACTACGCTGCAATCTTTCATGGATTGTACTGAATTTTCATTACCTATATATACTTGAATACCTGTCTCGCTCTCGTTGGATTGGAGAGTGGTTTCTACGAGACTTGTAAGGTCTGTCTTTTCCTCAAATGCCGATATGAGATCGCTGGCATTTTGCTGATCGGAAAGCTCCGGATATTTAAAAATATTTGTTGCTCCCGATGTATATATCTGAAGGTCCTCATCCTGTATGATGGCTTCAGCTGCAGTATCTATTACTTTACTTACTATCTCACTGTGAATTCCGGCTTCCTGCTTAATAGCAGCTATAAGACCTATATTGATCTGTTCAACTGTAAGACCTGTAAGTCTTGTATTAAGGAGGATATTAAGCTTTAGCATATTGGCATCATCAAGCTGTTCCTCAACCGGAATCATTTTATTTTTAATAAGGTTTCCTTCTCTTACAACTGTGGCAAGAAGGTGCTGTTCATCAACTCGGGATATCTGTATAAATTTGATCTTATTACGCTGAATCTGCGGTGCAGATATCATAGTTGCATAATTAGTATCAACAGCCAGAGTCTTTGCAACCTGCTTAAGAAGATTTTCAAGCTTTTCTTCTTTATCAAGAAGCATCTCCTTCATCTGATCGACTTCTTTTTCCTTTTCAGCAAGCATCTCATCTACATAAACTCTGTAGCCCTGATCTGAAGGAATACGTCCCGCTGATGTATGCGGCTGGAGTATAAGTCCCATTTCTTCAAGATCTGACATCTCATTTCTGATTGTTGCCGAACTAAGATTTAAATCTGTATATTTAGAAATGGTCCTGCTGCCTACAGGCTCTCCGGTTTCGAGATAGTTACGGACAATAGCGTGCAATATTTTTCTTTTTCTGTCATCAAGCTGCATCTATTACCCCTTTCCTTATCTTTTATGATAATTTATCTGCTATCTCTAGTAATTAGCACTCACTCAACTTGAGTGCTAACATCCTCTGTATCATAAATTATCACTCTCGCACCCTAATGTCAACCTTACATTTATAAAAAAATGGTGAACTGTTACTTTTATATTTATTTGAAACTGTTTTTATGAGAACAAAGAATGTCGCTTGCGACATTCTCGCGCCGAGCGCGGTTGCATTTATGCAACATTTACCTATCGCGCGAGTGCGCATCCTTAGCGGAGCGTTTTTTATATCATAGGAAAGCAATTTCCTATGATATAAAAAAATACAGGGCTGAATTGATATTCAGTCCTGTACCAATATTTTTATTTGATCAGATAGGGAAATCACCAGTTTCCTTATTGTTAACAACAAAGTAAACACGGCTTTCCTCAGGCTTAATATAAAGATCTAAAGTCTTAATATCATCAAGCTTTCTTACAAGATCGTAGCACCATACATTCTTGGCATTCTGAACCAGTGTATCGTAGGTTACATTCTTGTCAGCAAACTGAAGAACGATATTTGTCTTTGTCTCAGCAGCCTCAGCCTTTGGAGCTTCCTTCTTAGCAGGCGCTTTCTTGGCAGGAGCCTTTTTAACTGTTTCTTTCTTTGCTGTTTCCTTCTTAGCAGGTGCTGCCTTTTTAGCAGTTTCCTTCTTAACTGTTTCTTTTTTTGCTGTTTCTTTTTTTGCTGTTTCTTTCTTTTCAGCTGCAGCCTTTGGAGCTGCTTTCTTTGCAGGTGCTTTCTTAGCAGGTGTCTTTTTAGCTTCTGTCTTCGGTTCTTCCTTAACAGGCACTACTACCTTAGCTTCAGTCTTAGCAGCTGCAACTGTTTTTGCAACAGGCTTTTTAAGCTTTGCAACAGGTTTAACTGTTTCCTTGTTTGCTTCTGACATCTTTTTCCCTCCTCAATAATTGGTAAAAAATATAATTTTTTAATCACCACGTTAAATAGCTAAAACACTTACGCAATAAAGTTTACAGCAATATTATTGAGTTGTCAAATATACAAACCGATTTTTTCTAGATTTTATCAGCCTTTAACCAATTACACCTGTTACAGTTGCAATAATTACAATGATTCCCAAAATGATTCTGTACCAGCCAAAGACTTTGAAGTCATGTTTGCGGATATAACCAAGCAGGAACTTAATAACCACAATAGATACAATAAATGCCACCACTGTGCCCACCAGTAATATAGCAGCTTCTGCAGAGGTAAAAGAAAGTCCGAACTTAACAAGTTTGAGAAGGCTTGCGCCGAACATTACAGGTATTGCAAGGAAAAATGTAAATTCTGCAGCCACAGTTCTTGAAACACCTATAAGAAGTCCTCCTACTATAGTTGAACCAGATCTTGAAGTTCCCGGGAATATTGCAGCAAGAAGCTGGAAAACACCTATCATAAGAGCTGTCTTTATATCAATCTGGGAAAGCTCTGTAATCTTAGGCTCTTTTCCTTTATTACGATTTTCTACTACTATGAATGCAATACCAAATACAATAAGAGCAATGGCTACGCAGGTGCCATTATAAAACAGTGCATCAAGAATATCATCAAATAATACTCCCACAATTGCAGCAGGTATACATGCCACTAAAATCTTAACCCAAAGCATCCATATTTCAGGACGATTGACCCTATGTTCTTCTCTTGCCTTTTTACTGAAATCAAAAGGAAATATCTGATTCCAGAAAAGAATTACAACCGCAAGAATAGCTCCAAGCTGTATTACTACCAGAAACATCTGCCAGAAATCCTCAGAAACATCCATTTTTACAAATTCATTAAGAAGGATCATGTGGCCTGTAGAACTTACAGGAAGCCATTCAGTGATTCCTTCAACTATTCCAAATAGTATAGCCTTAATAATATCAAGCATTTTGCCTCTCCTCTCAAAACAATAGCAGGTCCTATGACCTGCTATCTTATTTTCTATATATAATTACATTTTTTATGGAATATGTCAAAAAAATACGTTTATCTGTACTCTTTTTTCACAAAATCTTCAAGTCTTTCCATGGCTCTCTTAACCTTATCAGTATCAATGCAATAAGCCATTCTAAAGAATCCCGGCGCTCCAAAGCCATCTCCCGGAACAAATATAAGGTCATACTTTTTGGCTTTATTGCAAAACTCGATAGAGCTTTCTTCCAAAGCCTTAGGGAATATATAAAATGTTCCCCCCGGTCTTACACAGGTAAATCCCAGTTCCATAAGCTTATCATATATGATATTCATGTTTGTCTCATATACTGAGAGATCACTTGTAAGATTGCAAACCCTGGCAACAGCCTGCTGGATGATTGAAGGTGGGCAGTTATGTCCGATTCCTCTTGATATCTGACCGCACATAGGAACTATAAACTCTGCGTCTTCACATTCAGGATTAACTGCCACATATCCAATTCTTTCACCCGGAAGGGATAAAGCCTTAGAGAAGGAATAACAGGATAAGCTGTGAGGATAAAAGCTTGAAGCATAAGGTGCTTTTGCATTATCAAATATTATTTCTCTGTAAGGTTCATCGGATATAAGGAATATATTATGTCCGTATTCTTTTGATTTTGCTTTAAGTATATCTGAAAGTTTTTTAAGTGTATCTTCGGAATAAGCCACACCTGAAGGATTATTCGGTGTATTTATTAAAAGTGCGGCTGTTTTTTCTGTTATACGACTTTCAAAAGCTTCGAAATTAATCTGAAAGCTCTCTGTGTCTGCAGGAACTATTACCAGTTCAACTCCTGTCTGCTTAACATATGGTATATACTCAGAAAAATATGGGGCAAATATCATTACTTCATCCCCGGGCTTTGTTACAGCTCTAAGGGCATGAGCGATAGCACCTGCCGCTCCTGTTGTAGGAAAAATATGCTCAGGTACATAGTTCATTCCAAATCTCTCATTTAAAGATTTGGCTATTTCCCTTTTATAATCAGGATTTCCAAGACTTGGAGTATATCCGTGAAGCTCCATTGGGTCCTTATCCTTTAAAAGATGTATCATTTCATCTGTAAATTCCTGAGGAGCCGGAACAGATGGATTTCCAAGACTGAAATCAAATACATTTTCATAGCCTATTTCTTTTCCTCTTGCTGTTGCATATTCAGAAAGCTCTCGTATTACAGATTTTCCTGAAAGCATTGCTTTAAATTCCTGATTTATCATATTCCCTCCAAACAAACCATAAAATATTACATAAAATAATCTTTTTGCATTTTACCACATTAAAGCATAAAAGGAAATGTTTATACCGTCAAATATTCCTCCATATCCGAAATTATTGATTCCACCATTTCAAGCAGCTCCTGCTCATCCTTTTGGCTGCTGGTCTGGGTTTTCTGTGGATATGTATATGTAAATAAAGGATATCCCGTTGGTTTAAAGCTCATTCTTGTTCCGTACTTTTTAAGCAAAAGAGGAATTTTCTTGCCATTAATTTTGGCACTTGGATTTATTTTTATCCTTATTTCACCTTTTCCGCCCTTAATTTCAGGAACAAAAAGTTTATGTGCTCTTTCCCTGATAAGCGAGATTCTAAGGAGATTATCAACCTCAGAAGGTATTTCACCAAAGCGGTCTATAAGCTCATCCTTCATATCATCACTTTCGCCTTCATTTTCAAGGCTGGCTATTCTCTTGTATATCTCAAGCTTCTGCTCTTCGTTTAATATGTATTGTGCCGGAATATATGCACTTACATCTATATCTATGCTTGTGGTAAAGTCATCAAGAAGTGCCTCGGTATCTTCATTTTTGGCTTTCTTTACAGCTTCATTCAGCATTTTACAGTACATATCGTAGCCTACAGCCTGCATGTGTCCTGACTGTTTTTTGCCAAGCAGACTTCCTGCTCCTCTGATTTCAAGGTCACGCATGGCTATTTTAAATCCGGAGCCAAGGTCGGTAAATTCTTTTATGGCAGAGAGTCTTTTTTCTGCTACTTCTTTAAGCATTTTATTTCGCTTGTACATAAGAAATGCATAAGCTGTTCTGTTGGATCTTCCGACTCTTCCCCTAAGCTGGTATAGCTGTGAAAGCCCCATCTGATCGGAGTCATGTATGATCATGGTGTTGGCATTTGATATATCAAGTCCGGTTTCAATAATGGTTGTAGATACCAGTACATCTATCTCACCATCAATAAAGTCATACATTATTTTTTCAAGCTCTGTTTCTCTCATCTGTCCATGAGCAAAAGCCACATTTGCTTCAGGCACCAGCTTTTGAACCTGAGCCGCAATATCCGCAATAGTATTTACTCTGTTATAAACATAGTATACCTGACCATGACGGGATAACTCTCTTACTATAGCTTCTCTTACCATTTCATCATTATATTCACATACAAAGGTCTGAATAGGCATTCTGTCATTAGGTGCTTCTTCCAGTACACTCATATCTCTTATGCCTACAAGACTCATATGCAGGGTTCTTGGAATAGGCGTTGCTGTAAGGGTAAGAACATCAATATTTTTCTTTAGCTGTTTTATTTTTTCCTTATGAGTAACTCCAAATCGCTGTTCCTCATCCACCACCAAAAGTCCCAGATCTTTGTATACAACATCCTTGGAAAGAAGTCTGTGGGTTCCGATTACAATGTCCACAAGACCTTTTTTCAAATCCTCTATAGTCTTTTTCTGCTCAGAAGCAGATCTGAATCTGGATAAAAGGTCAACTCTTACAGGGAAGTCCTTCATTCTTTCGTTGAAGGTATTATAATGCTGCTGTGCAAGTATTGTTGTAGGAACAAGAACCGCTACCTGTTTACCATCCTGAACAGCTTTAAAGGCTGCCCTTATAGCTATTTCTGTTTTACCAAAACCAACGTCACCACAAACAAGTCTGTCCATGATTCCGCTGCTTTCCATGTCAGCCTTAGCCGCCTCTATGGCTGTGATCTGATCCTCTGTCTCCTGATATGGAAAGGCTTCCTCAAATTCCTGCTGCCATACCGTATCCTTACTAAACTGAAAGCCCTGTGCCTCCTGCCTTTTGGCATAAAGCTCCACTAGATCCTGAGCCACTTCCTCAACCGCAGCTTTTACTTTAGTCTTGGTATGACTCCAGTCAGCACTTCCAAGCTTATTAAGTTTTGGCTTATGACCGTTTTCATCGGTATTTGCATTGGCATATTTTTGGATCACATCAAGTCCGGTGGCAAGAACATAAAGATTACCGCCTCCGCCGTATTCAATCTTTATATAATCCTTTACAACGTGATCGGATTCTATTTTCTCAATGCCCTTGTAAATGCCAAGTCCATGGTCTTCATGAACAACATAATCACCTATTTTAAGGTCATTGAAGCTGGCAATTTTTTCGCCTTCATAATTTTTCTTTTTACGTTTCTTTTTTTTCTGATGCTCAGTAAAAATATCGCTTTCAGCCACAACGGCAAACTTAATAGCAGGATACTCAAAGCCTTTAAGTATTCTGCCGTAGTAGGTCATTATTTCCCCGGGAGCAAGAACTCTTCCGGGATTTTCACTATAAAAAGCATTAACAGATTGATCCCTTAAATCTTCTATAATTCTTTTCGCTCTAGTTCTGGAGCCTGAAAGTATAAGAACTCTGTAGCCATTTTTGACATAGCTCTTTAAATCCTTTACCAGGGATTCGAAGCTGTTATTGTAGGGCGCAATACTTCTTGACTGTATCTCAACCTCTTTTTCCGGTTCAAAGGGATTCTGGGACTTCGGAGTAGGAAGTGTGGAAATAAGAACTCTTCTTCCATTTCCCATTCTGGCGATACATTCCTGTGTAGAAAAAAGAAGATCCATCTGCCCGGGCAGTATATAACCCTTTTGAGCTCTGTGCATCATGCTTTCCCTAAACTCGTATTCTACTGCATTTGCATGCTCACTTATATGAAGAGGTTCGTCGAGAAATACGCAGCTGGCACCTCTTTGGAAGAGTTCAAGGAAGGTAACTGTTTCATCGTAAAAATATCTTATATAGCTTTCAAGATTTACTGTCATTCCGAGCTCAAAAAGCTGTTCTTTAAGCTCAGAAACCATTTCTTTTAATCTGTGAGCTTCTTCTGTATGAAAATCTTTTCTGAGAGTCTCAATTGTTTTATCCGCTTCATCCTGTATTTTGTCAAAGCCTTTTTCCAACTGCTTCTTAGTCAGGATCATTTCTGTTGCGGGATAGATTTCTATAGATTCCAGTTTTTCCACTGACCTTTGGGATAAGATGTCAAAGCTTTTTATACTTGTAACTTCATCTCCCCACAACTCTATACGATAAGGATTATCCTCTGTAAGGTCAAAAACATCTATTATGTCGCCTCTTATGGAGAATTCACCGGGACGTTCCACCTGGTAGCTTTTCTCGTAGCCCATGGTTACCAGCTTCTCTGCTATACTGCTCTCATCTATCTGTTTTCTCTTCTCAATAGAGAGTATATTGTCCCTGATAACCTGAACGGGAATCTGAGGTGTCATAAGAGAATCAAAGGTCGTAACCACTGTTATGGGACGCCCTTCAATAAGGCCTCTTAAACACTTTATTCTTTCTCTTACTATTTCATTACTGTGTACATCTGCCTGGTAAAAAATGAGATCTTTAGCCGGGTACACAGTGACATTTTTATCATAGAACTTATAGTCTTCATAGATTTCTTTTGCCCTAAGTTCACTATAGGTTACGATAATCTTGTATTTAAAGCCTTCACTTAACCCGTTTATGATGTGAAGTTTCTGGGAATCAACGCAGCCTGTGATTTGTGCACAGGCAAAGGGCTTTTCCAAATATTTACTTATTTCTTCAAATGCTTCAAGCTCGTGAAGCGGTGCCGAAATAGCTCTCATTTAAATATCCTTTATCAAATAAATAACTGCGTTTTTGATATTACAGTTCTGCCTTTTTTCCGTTAAATTTATTCATTGCCGAATCAGTACCATTTTCAATTATTTCTTTTATGGCATCTGCAGCATTTTCTATTGATAGCTCTATAAGCTTTTCATCATCTCCGGTAAAATGCCCAAGTACGTAGTCTGCCAGGTCCATTTTCGGAGGTTTGTGTCCTACTCCGACCCTTACCCTTGCAAACTCATCATGCCCCAGGTGCTGTATTATGCTCTTAAGTCCGTTATGTCCTCCGGCGCTTCCTTTAGGTCTTATTCTAAGTGCACCTACATCTAAATCTATATCGTCAGAAATAACAATAAGCTGAGTCCTGGTATCTACCTTAAAATAATCAGCCAAAGGTCTGATAGACTCACCACTAAGATTCATGTAGGTAAGGGGCTTGAGAAGAATCACTTTTTCACCTGCTATTATGCCCTTTCCGTAGGCCCCGTTGAATTTTGTTCCATCCAGGCCAATATTATATGTGTCAGACAGTTTATCTATTGTGGCAAAACCAACATTATGACGTGTTCCGATATATTTTCTTTCCGGATTTCCAAGTCCTGCAATAATATACATTTTAAAACCTCTTTTTTTACTTTTAGTCTTTTGATTTTACCACATTATTCTGATTATCACTATTACAATTAAATTTTTAAAAAACGAATAGTGCTTGCGACATTTTTTATTACGTAAAAAAGACGTACCAGTATAAAACTGATACGCCTTGAAATGCTTGTTTGATTATTTTATTCAGCCTGTGAAGAAGCATCTTCTGCAGGTACAGGATCTGCAGCCTTGTCAAAAGCTTCGAGAATAATTTTCTGAAGCTGCTGACGCATGTCTGAATTGATAGGATGTGCAATGTCTCTGTACTCACCATCTGCTGACTTTTTGCTGGGCATTGCAATAAACAATCCCTTCTCACCTTCAATTACTTTAATATCATGAACTACAAATTCATTATCAAATGTAATTGATACTACTGCTCTCATCTTACCCTGTTTTGCAACTTTTCTTACGCGAACATCTGTGATATTCATGCTGTAACCCCCTCTTTTTAATTGAAGCAAATTATTGTTAGATGACGTAACGTTCGTTATTCTCTATCACGATTCTGATGCCGTTTTCTCCCTTAAAGTAGGAATTAGCCTGAATTGTTCCACGGCTCTCTACGATGCAGTTCTCAATATGAGTGTTATCACCGATATAAACATCATTTAAGATGATAGAATTCTTAATATAGCAGTTATTTCCAACGTAAGAGGATTTGAAAATAACTGAATCTTCTACAGTTCCGTTTATAATACATCCACTTGAAACCAGTGAATTTCTAACTGTTACTCCCACGTTATACTTAGCAGGCGGTAAATCATGTACCTTGGTATAAACATTTGGATAATCCCAGAAGAAATATTTACGAACATCAGGCTTTAAGAAGTCCATATTTGTTCTGTAATAATCTTCTACAGATGCAATGTTATTCCAGTATTCTTTGATCTTGTATCCATAGATCCGCTTCATATCCTTGTATCTTACAAGAATATCCCTGACAAAATCATATCTCTCTTCAGCCTGGGCTTTTTCAATAAGCTCAATAAGCTGACGACGACGGATAACATATATACCACAGGATATAGTATTTGATTTGGAAACCACAGGTTTTTCTTCAAATTCTTCTATTCTGCTTTCTTCATTCATTCTGATGGTTCCAAATCTCTCAGTATCGATATCGGCATTCATATCTTTACATACAACTGTAATATCTGCCTGCTTTTCAATATGATACTCAAGAAGCTTATTGAAATCCATCTTGTAAACACAGTCACCTGATGTAATTATTACATAAGGCTCATGACAGCTTTTTAAGAATTCAAGATTCTGTGCTATCGCATCTGCTGTACCTCTGTACCAAAGGTTACCCGTAGGCTTAACAGCCGGAGTAAATACATACAGACCACCTTGTTTACGTCCAAAATCCCACCATTTAGATGAGCTTAAATGCTCGTTCAGGCTACCAGCATTGTACTGTGTAAATACTGCAACCGTCTGAATGTGGGAGTTCGCCATGCTGCTCAGGGCAAAGTCTATACTACGATAGAAGCCTGCTACAGGCATAGCGCATACTGCTCTTCGTGTGGAAAGCTCGCGCATTCTGCTACTGCTTCCACCTGCTAAAATTATGCCAATCGCTCTCACTCTTCATCACCTGCCTTATCTAATGTCCTGCCACTTTCAAGAAGTTTTCCCGGATAATCCTCCAGTGTTGTAATTCCTGAAATCATAGTGTTCTTTCCTATTGAAACACCACTTGGTACTACTGACTTTTCACCGATAGTACAGATGCCTTCACGATAAATGCCCGGTTTGGTTTCGTTTTCTTTTTCTTCACCTACACCAAGTCTAACGTCGTCTCCGACATTAACATTTTCCGCGATGATTGCTTTTTCAAGTACACAGTTATCACCAATATGGCTGCCATTCATTATGATTGAATGATTAACTACAGTTCCTTTACCAATTGTGACACCTCTGCCTATAACAGAGTTATGTACTTCACCAAATATCTCAGTACCTTCACCAATGATACTTCTCTCTATTATGCTATCCGGTCCAAGATACTGTGGTGGCTGAATGAGGTTGCTTGTATATATCTTCCAATACTCTTCATAAAGGTTAAACTCAGGAACAATATCAATAAGTTCCATGTTTGCTTCCCAATATGATGTAAGAGTTCCTACATCCTTCCAGTAACCATCAAATTCATAAGCATATAAGCTCTTTCCGTTGTCCTTACAATAAGGAATGATATGCTTACCAAAATCCAGTCCTGACTGAGTCTTATTTTTTAATAAAGACTCTTTGAGTGTTTCCCATGAGAAAATATAAATTCCCATTGAAGCAAGATTACTTCTTGGATGTTCAGGCTTTTCCTCAAAGTCTGTAATCCTTCTGTCATCATCGGTAATCATAATACCGAAACGACTAGCTTCCTCCATAGGAACAGGCATAACTGCAATAGTAACATCTGCTCCTGATGCTTTGTGGAAATCAAGCATTGTCTCATAGTCCATCTTGTATATGTGGTCACCTGATAAAATAAGAACATAATCAGGATTATACTGCTCCATATACTCCAAATTCTGATATATGGCATTTGCTGTGCCGGTATACCACTCACTGTCTGTACTTTTTTCGTATGGTGGAAGTATAGAAACTCCACCGATATTCCTATCCAAATCCCAAGGAATACCAATTCCAATGTGTGAGTTTAGCCGAAGTGGCTGATATTGTGTTAGAACACCAACGGTATCCACACCTGAGTTTATACAGTTACTGAGTGGAAAATCAATAATTCTGTACTTACCTCCAAATGATACTGCTGGTTTGGCCATATTCGCCGTAAGAACGCCAAGTCTACTTCCTTGTCCCCCCGCAAGCAACATGGCAATCATTTCTTTCTTGATCATAATTCTACCTCGCTGTAAATAGTTCGTTCTTATGCATTTGATCATTATATGATTGCATGATTAAGAAAACCGCTCGTTTTTACTTATAAAAAAAGTATAACACAAACTCAAATGAAATGTGCAGTAATTTTCTACTTTAGCTTACTTTTTTATACGAATTTTTATGAAATCTCTACTTTTTTGACACTTATAAGATTAACGATATATAATATTCAAAGCCAAAATAATTTTTTAAATATCATTTAACTATGATATTGGCAATATTTTAATAGAAAAGGCTAGGCGCTAAATGTTTGAAATAAAATTTGATAAGCCTGCACACATTTATTTTATAGGTATCGGTGGAATATCTATGAGTGGACTGGCACATATTCTCGAAGATAAAGGTTTTAAGATTTCAGGTTCTGATTCCAAAGAAAGTGAAATGACCAAAACTTTGGAACAAATGGGAATCAAGGTATTTTACGGACAAAAAAGTGAAAATCTCGATGCCTGTGGTCCTATCGATGCAGTTGTTTACACTGCAGCGGTACATCCTGACAATCCTGAATTTGTTGCTGCCAAGGCAAAAAACATACCAATGATGACCAGAGCTGAGCTTCTTGGACAGATCATGAAAGAGTACGATCTTCCGGTAGCCATCAGCGGAACTCACGGAAAAACCACCACAACTTCCATGATTTCCAAAATTCTTTTAACTGCCGATATGGATCCTACACTTTCCATAGGCGGTGTATTTAAAGATATCAATGGAAACATCAGAGTGGGACAGTCTCAATTCTTTGTTACGGAAGCCTGTGAGTACACTAACAGCTTTCTTAGCTTTTTCCCTAAGATTGCAGTTGTCCTGGATATTGATGCCGATCATCTTGACTTTTTCAAAGATCTTGATGATATAAGAAATTCCTTTAAAAAGTTTTGTCAGCTCCTTCCTGAAGATGGAACTCTTGTTATTAATGGAGATATAGAAAATCTTTCAGAAATAACTGCCGGCCTTAAATGCAATATTATTACCTATGGTTCCAAAAACAGTTTTGACTACTATCCTACAGATATTTCTTATGATGAATATGCTAATGGATCATTCACTATTAATAGGAAGAGTGGCAATTCAACAAAGGTATCATTAAGTGTTCCGGGTGAGCATAATATTTATAATGCCATTGCCGCTGCTGCCGTTGCAGATCTTATGGGTGCAGATGACAATGCAATTGTTACAGCTCTCCATGATTTTACCGGAACCAACAGACGTTTTGAACATAAAGGAATCGTTGATGGAGTTACTATAGTTGATGATTATGCTCATCATCCAACAGAAATCACAGCAACCCTGACTGCTGCCAAAAACTATCCTCATAAGACTCTTTGGTGTGTATTCCAGCCTCATACCTATACAAGAACAAAGGCTCTTATGAATGAATTTGCCAAGGCTCTGTCCATAGCTGATAAGGTAGTTCTTGCAGATATATATGCTGCCAGAGAAACAGATCATCTTGGCATAAGTTCAAGAACTCTTCAGCAGGAAATACAAAAGCTTGGACATGAATGTTATTATTTTCCATCTTTTGAAGAAATAGAAAAATTTCTTTTGCAAAATTGCACTATGGATGACTTGTTGATAACTATGGGTGCAGGAGATGTTGTTAAAATAGGAGAAAGTCTCCTGGGAAAATAATATAATCCACGTTATCCACTAAACCAACAAAAAAATATGTGACTTATCCTCGTGGAAAACAGCCGCTATGAATTGGAATAAAAAATCCCTATTCATAGCGGCTTCTCTTATGAAACGGATTTTTATATCCACACAATCCACATAATCCACAAGGAACTCAAAAATCTCGCAAGCCGCATAAATACTGCATTTCTTCGTCGTTTTACCTATATTATTTTAAAAATTAACATGCTATACTTCTTTATGTCCGGAAGAACTTTGGGGACAAATCCGGTATGAATTAAGTAAAGACAGGTGAAATGACTTATGATGGGGCGAGTAACTATCAATCAAAATACAGGTGTTAGTTCAACATCCGTATCCAACATTTTTATTGACGAATATTTAGGAGAAGCGAATGATGCACAGATAAAGATTTATCTTTATCTGTTAAGAATGATGAGCGCAAATCTGCCTACCAGTGTTTCAGATCTGGCAGACAAATTTAATCATACAGAAAAGGATGTGCTTCGTTCACTTCGTTATTGGGAAAAGCTGGGTCTTATCAGCCTTGAATATGATGAGTCCGGCCTTCTTACCAGTGTACATATGGAAGATGTCGTTCCTCATAAAACTATAAAAAAGAGAAAAGAGACTTCTCCGGTTCAGGAAACCATTATGGAAGCTCCGGCAAAAATTGCTCCTATCAGACAGATCAGTATGCCGGCATCCACAACTCCTGTAAAACCGGCTTATACTGCAGATCAGCTTGAGTCCTTTCAGCAGGATGTCAATCTGTCTCCTCTTCTTTTTATTGCAGAGCAGTATTTTGGAAGAACTCTTAATCCAACCGAGATGACCACAATATTGTATATTCACGATGAGCTCCATTTTTCTGCAGATCTCATTGACTTTCTTATGCAATATTGCGTTGATCATCATAAAAAAGATTTCAGATATATGGAAAAGGTTGCCATTAACTGGGCCGAAATGGGAATTACAACTCCAAAGCAGGCTCGCCAGCAGACTTATAAATATGATGAATCCGTACTTGATATAATGAAGGCGCTCGGTATGGAAAATGCCCCTACTGATAAGGAGGTTTCCTATATCAGTAGGTGGCAGGGGGAATATTCCTTCTCTATGCCAATTATAATGGAGGCTTGTGACCGTACTGTAATGTCTACTCAGCGCAATCGTTTAAAGTACTGTGACAGCATTCTCAGAAACTGGTATGAAAATAACGTTAAGACCAAGAGTGACATCACAAGGCTTGATGCTAATTTTTCAAGTAATATCGCCAGAGAGAGAAACAATAAAAAAGTTTCTTCTATTGATATGAAGAATCGTTTCAACCAATTCCAGCAGTCTACTGCTTATGATTTTGACGAATTGGAAAAACAGCTTTTGGATAATTAACAGTTATGGGAGGAGACAGTCTTGGCTTTAAGTAATTTTCAATACGATGCCATTATGCGTGGCTACGAACAAAACCGCTTAACCAACAGAAAAACTCAAGCAGATCATATAGCTTACGTATATGACCATGTTCCCGGTTTTAAAGAATTAGAAGATTCTATTCCTGAAATCAGCTTAAATTTTGCCAAGGAAGCTCTTCTTAACGGTCATACCCTTAATAAAGACCTTTTAAAAAAGAAACTTTCAGAAATTACATCTCAGAAAAAAGCACTTCTTAGGGAAGCAGGCCTTCCGGAAGACTATCTGGACCTGAAATATAACTGTCCCGATTGCAAGGATACAGGTTATATTGACGGTCAGAAGTGCCATTGTCTTAAACAGAAGATAATAAATAATCTTTACGAACAGTCAAATCTTCAAAAACTTACACAAACAGCCAATTTTTCTCTTTTGTCTGAGAGCTACTACACCGGAGAAGATTTAAAACGTTTTCAGGGTGCTCTTGAGACTTGCAAAAATTTTATTAATAATTTTAATACTGACTACCAAAATATTTTCTTTTATGGTACAGTTGGTACTGGTAAATCTTTCTTATCAATTTGCATAGCCAAAGAAATTTTGGATTTAGGCCATTCAGTACTGTATTTCAGCTCCGTTGCCTTGTTCGAAAAGCTTTCGGAATATGCATTTGACTATAATAACAAAAATGAACTTCATAATTTATACGAGGATTTATATAACTGTGATTTACTGATAATTGATGACTTGGGAACAGAACGTACTAACAACTTCGTTACTTCCGAGTTTTTTTCATGTCTAAATGAACGTAAGAACAGAAATCGTTCCACAATTATCAATAGTAATCTTGATCTCGAGGGGTTGCGTAACTTATACTCAGACCGAATTTTTTCCAGAATAGCATCTGACTATTCCATGGTTAAATTATCCGGCCCTGATATCAGAATCTATAAAAAGCGGTTAAAAAACAGAAAGTGAGGAATTTTCGTAATGCCAAGAAGAGAAGAGAAACGAAATCTGGAGACTATTCCAGTAGGGTCCCTGGGTCTTATACCACTTGAGGGATGCCGTTCTCTGGGGGAAAAGGTTGATTATTATCTTGTTAAATGGAGAGCAGAAAGAGAAAATGAACATAAAGATTCTCTTGCATTTACAGGTTATGAAAGACCTTCTTATTTATTAGAAGCTGCTGTACCACGTTTTGGTAGTGGTGAAGCAAAAGGTGTTATTAAACAGTCCGTACGTGGTGACGATTTATACATCATGGTTGATGTATGTAACTATAGTTTAACTTATTCCCTATTTGGCAAAGAAAATCATATGTCTCCTGATGATCATTATCAGGATTTAAAGCGTATTATTGCTGCCGTTGGTGGCAAAGCCAGAAGAATAACTGTTATCATGCCATTCCTTTATGAAGGAAGACAGCACAAAAGAACTGCCCGTGAATCTCTTGACTGTGCTCTTGCTCTTCAGGAACTTGTAGGAATGGGTGTTGATAATATTATTACCTTTGATGCTCATGATGCACGTGTCCAGAATGCTATTCCACTTAATGGTTTTGAAACAGTAAGAACAACATATCAGTTTATCAAGGCTCTTCTTCGTAATGTTCAGGGTCTTCAGATTGATTCCGATCACATGATGGTTATATCTCCTGATGAAGGTGGTATGAGCAGAGCTGTTTATCTTGGTTCCGTACTTGGTCTTGATGTTGGTATGTTCTATAAACGTCGTGATTATACACAGGTTGTTAACGGTAGCAATCCTATTGTTTCTCACGAGTTCCTTGGAACATCTGTTGAAGGCAAGTCTGTTATAATTGTTGATGATATGATTTCTTCAGGTGACAGTATATTTGATGTTGCTAAAGCTCTTAAGCAGCGTAAAGCAGCTCATATTTATGTATTCTCAACATTTGGACTTTTCACCAATGGTCTTGAGAAATTTGATAAAGCTTATGAAGAAGGTTTATTTGACCGTATTCTCACAACTAACCTTATTTATCAGACTCCGGATCTCTTATCACGTGACTGGTACATTAGCTGTGATATGTCAAAATATATTGCATATATAATTGATACTCTTAACCACGATGCATCCATCAGCGATCTCCTCAATCCTGTTGAACGTATCAGCAGTATCATTGAAAGATATAACAACGGCGAGCTTCAGAAGGAAATGGCTGCTGAAAAGAACTAATTTAATACAATTTTTAAGCCTCGGTACGAATTTTATGTACCGAGGCTATTTTTATTCAATGAAATTCTGTTCAAATTCCTCTAAAACTAAATTCAAAATGAAGTTTTTTATCATTTGGAAGAAGGAATTCCTCATGTGTTCTTGCTCCCCAGCTATCATCACCGCCAACTCCCATCTGCATAAGGCTGGCTCTAACTACTGTATAATGAACAGGTGGCAGCTCATATGGATGAGATGCACTCTCAAGTTCATCCGGAGTATATGGAATTGCACTGAAATTCATATTTTCAGACTCAAAAAGGATTCCTCTGGATTTTTTATCTGTTATCTTAGCCCATCTTACATCAGTTCTGTTACCTGTTTCCTGAGGTACAAGATAGTTTTCCACACAATCTTCTGTAGTGGAGGTAAATATCCCCAATCTTGCACCCTTATTTCTGTCATTATAATTTTCAGCCTCTCCTCTGCCATACCATGTAAGATTATTAAAATCGGCATCAAATTTAAACAACATACCAAATTCAGGCATAGGCGGAAGATCCTTGCATTCATCATAATCCATTGAAATCACAACTCTTCCATCACCCTTTACCGTATAGTCCACAAGCATATCTTTTCTTGGTATAGTCGGCAAATAATATTTATATCTAAGGGTAACCTCTGTCTCTTTTTGAGTAATTATAGGATAAGCTACTCCATCTCCCTCTTCTCCCGGTATTGGATTAAGCTGAGAATAAGAGCTTGCCAGCTTCCATATGCCATAACGGGCAGCCATTTTATTACCACCATCATTATCTGTAGGTGCTCTCCAGAAATTAGGTCTCGGCACTGCTTCGATTAATTCTTTTCCGGCATATCTATAGGAAACAAGTGCACGTCCATCCCTTGCAAACAAAGCTGTAAAGTCTTCACCGTGTATACCTATATTATAATCTCCCGGTATGACTTCGATTTTTTTATCCCTGACTACTTCAAAAATCTTTTCTGTTATAATTTCCTGACCATAAGCAACTTCGTGCCCTGCTTTTGCCCAGTCTGTATCCTGCTTTAGCCTAAAGGAAACTGTAATTGTATATTCACCATGTCTTACCAGAGGGTCGTTTGTTTTTACTATAGGCTGATCATTGGAAACCCTGTTCAAAACATTTTGAGGAAGATCAAACTCCTTTGATGTAAGGGGCTCAACAGAAACTTCCAGCTTTTCTTCAGCAATCTTTATGCCATCCCTCTCAAGAATAACTAAACAATCATATTCATCAGTATTGGTAAAAAGATTTTTGTTAATGATATTTACTTTAGGCGACTTAACTATTGCAGTTATGTTCTGATAATTGAATTTAACTTCCTGCATCTTGGCATAATTTTTTCTTGTGCCATCAACTATTCCATTACCACTAAAGTTATAATCGGTAGGCCTTTCCTTATGATCTCCACCATATGCCTGATATTCCTGACCATATCTGTTTTTTTCTCTTATAGACTGATCTACATAATCCCATATAAATCCGCCCTGATATCTGGGTTCTGTATCTGTAAGGTCAGTGTACTTAAACATTCCGCCACAGGAATTAGCCATAGCATGTGTATACTCGCAGCATACAAAAGGCTTTTCTTTATTTTCCGAGAGGAATTGCTTGATTCTTTCTACAGAAGGATACATCTGACTTTCCATATCGCTTGTATCAGGGTATCTTCTGTCATTTACTATGCCCTCATAGTGTACAAGTCTATCAGAATCCAATTCTCTGAACTTATCAGCCATAGCTGCAACATCCTTGCCGCCAAAGGATTCATTGCCCACAGACCATATAAGAACCGAAGGGTGATTTTTATCAAGCTGATAGGTTGAGTTCACACGATCAAGTACCATTTCAAGACATTCAGGTCTGTCCCCGGGGATACTTTCGGATATAGATCTTTGATATTTACCGAATATAGCCCAGGTTCCGTGGGTTTCCATATTGTTCTCAGCTATCATATATAATCCATAAATATCGCATAAACGATAAATATATGGAGCATTTTGATAATGACTTGTACGAATGGCATTGATATTATTAGCTTTCATATTGAGAATATCTTTTAAAGCTTCCTCATAAGTCACTACTCTTCCTGTATCACAGGAAAACTCATGTCTGTTAACGCCTTTAAATACTATTCTCTTTCCGTTAATACACATGATTCCGTTTATCATTTCAAAGCGTCTAAAACCAACTTTTTCGGTAATAACCTCGTTAATATCACCTTTTTTATCCTTGATTCGAATAATAAGATCATACAAAAACGGCTTCTCGGCGCTCCATAGAACAGGCTCAGATACAGGACTGTTAATAACAAGTTCTTCTTTATTATCTTTGGAGCCACTGCAAATAATTTCTCCATTTTTTAAAAGCTCATACTCGGTTGTACCCTCATTGGTATTTTCCTTAAGTGTAATCTCCAGCTCTGCATCTTTATAATCATCATCCACTATAGTTCTTATCTTCAGGTCATTTATATGAGCCTTTGGAATAGCTATAAGTTCCACGTCCCTATATATACCTGAAAATCTGAAAAAGTCCTGATCTTCAAGAAAGCTTGAAGATGTCCACTTATATACCTGAACAGCAATTTTATTTTTGCCTTCAAGGATATAATTTGTTATATCAAACTCGGATGGAGTAAAGCTATCCTCACTATATCCCACATAGCTTCCGTTTATCCACAAAGCAAAGCCGCTTTCTACACCGGCAAAGCATAAATGAACTTCTTTTCCCTTAAAATTATCCGGAAGCTCAAAATACTTAATATAACTTCCTACAGGATTAAATGTTTCCGGAACCTGACCCAGCTTTATATTTTCATTTCCATCCCATGGATACTGAACATTTATATATGCAGGAATATCATATCCTTCCATCTGCATATGAGCAGGGACATGTATATCATCCCAGCCGCAGGCATCGTAATTACTGTTTTCAAAATCCTTTATTACAGATTTATAGTTTTTGGCATAATGGAATTTCCATATTCCATTCAGACACATTCTCAAACTGCTTATTTTTTCCTGTGCCTCATTTTCACTTCCGTATGCAATATAATCAGCATGAGCCGGAAGAACATTTTCTTTAAAAAACTCAGGATCTGCTATTTTGGAATACTCAAATTTTCCCATATTAATCCTCCATAATATAAGTTATAAAGTGATTGCCGTTCTCTTCAAATAAAGCTTTGGAATCTTTCATTCCATATTTATAAATCGTTCCCTGTTCCGGATCTATCAGAACTGTATTTAAACTGTTAAATCCTACTATAAGAACCGTTTTGCCATTATTAAGTCTGGCCAGTACCGGTATGTCCTGATTGACATAATAAAGCATCGCTTCCAGTGGACATCCATCCAGATCCAATATCTGTGCATTTTGGAAAGAACTTTCCAAAATTTCAATAATACTGTTTCCTTCGTCCAAAAGAGCCTGGGTATCTCTGTTTAATCCCTCATACTGAAGCATAAGATCAAGGCAAACAGCAATTGAATTTTCTTCTGTCATATTATCCATGGACTGTGCCAGTTTTGTAATAGTCATATTCTGATTTGATGTAAGCAGATTACCTTTGTAATAAATATATTTATTGGAGTTATCCACTACAACTCCCGGACTGTCATAGGCAACCTGTACAGCTTCTGCCTCATCAATAAAGTAACCTTCCATCTTGCCAAGTCCATATACATAATAATATATATTTTTGTTTTCCTGACTTATATCAGCCTCTATATCAGCCTCCTTACTTCCTTCATACATAGTAAAATCAGGAGTCTGAACTATAAGCTTTTTATTACTGATATCATTTTTTGCAACTATTTCAACTATACTTTCATATATATCCAAAGTAACTACAGTTACGGTATTTTTTCCGGACTCAGCTTCAAGTGTACTCATAATCTGATCGTCATAGGTTGCTACATAAGTAGAGCTTTCCTCATCCCAGGTAACTCTGCTCATCTTTATCTGATTGTCTGAAATAGTAACACTTAAAATATATATACCATTCGGAGAATATTCCTCTAAAATATTTCCGTCAGTATCTCTTATAATAAGGCTATACATTGCATATACAGGATTACCCATCTGGTCTTCATGGATGTCCTGCTGATGAACAAGTCCATAAACTATATCTTCACCCATAAATCCAAGAATTTTTATATAATCCCCTTCATCTGACTGTATTTCAGATACCGTCTGAGTTGTGAGATTCATTACCTTAAGACTTGTCATATCAGAATCCTGCCATGCAATAACACTATTGGACTCCGATATTCTATAGCTTCCTGCCACCATATTTTCAATAATACGATTATATGTCTGATCCACAAGACTTATGCTATATACATCTCCTTCATAGGACATAAAAAAGGTATCACTTCCATTTACATAAGCCAGATCCTCTATATATGCCATCTGTACTTCAGGAGATCTGGTGGATGGAATAAATGCCATTTCTTCTATAGTATTAATAGTTGAATTATAACTATATACTGCGGTTCCAACTCTTCCTTCATATATTCCTCTGTTCATATAACCGGAAACAACAAAGGAGACATTTCCGCCTTCATCCACACTAAGTATCCTGGTTTTGTTTTTTCTCCACAAAGTTCTCTCATCATAGTTGTCATCGTCGTAAAATCCGAACAGCAATGCCATCTTATCCTCTGTTCCGTTATAAACAAAGAGCCTGTCTGAAGAAACAAAAGCAAAGGCCGTTCCACTGTCATTTTCAACAATATCCATTTCCGTATCGGATATGTGGAGATTAATAAGCGTACTGGTTATATCCTTGCTTTCTGCATCAAATATATATTCCATGGTACGTTCATAATTTAAAAGATATATTCTGTCAGAGGTATATCTTGTTCTATATACTTCCTTTACAAAATACTCCTCCTCATCACTATCATTTAATATAGTAACTCTGTAATCCAATTCTATAATTGCAGTCTGACTGTGAATATCCGTTACTGTTATCTCCGGCTCTGTATGAGATTTAATAGTTAAATCGCCCCATGTCACCTGTGATAAGCTGCTATGTATATTTACCTTGGCAAAAGAAGTATTGTCTCCTTCTGAATTGGATTCCAGATATTTGGTAAGTTCATCCGAAGCATCCTTATCAAAGGTTGTTTCAGAAAAGTTCTTTACAAAATCGATATGTTCATCCACATAATATCTTTCATCATCTTCACCTGTCCATACTACTCTTGAATAATACCTTATGGTATTTCCGTTTGTTTCAAGTAGCATTACAAGAATATATTCTTTATTTTGATCTATTAGCTCTTTTAACTGAAATTTTCCGCTAATTGTGCCATTTTTTTCCGAATAATCTGTTATCTCAGTGCTTTCAACAAGACTTGAGCCATCTATTTGTCTGACTTCGAAGGTAATTTTATCTATACTGTTATTGTAAGTATCTATAACAAAATTCAGTTTTCTGTCATCAGAAGTAGGTAGAATAGCACCTCTCATGTAATTACAATCCATTTCAGAAGCATATCCATGCATTGAATTAACCTGATTGGTTCCATTTTTTAAACTTACAATAGGAAATGTTGCTATCTGCATATCTGCTGTCATATCAACACTTTCCTGATTGGACATATTACTGATTACTATGAGTGACACTATAAATACTGCCACTATATAAATAAATTTTATTATAGACTTTCTCATTAGCTATTCCTATGTTTACTTATTTGACTTTTATTTTTTATAAGTGTAATATTTTTATAAACACTAAATAACATTATTATATTATCTTTATTTAGCCATTCAAGGCAGATTGGGAAAAATTATGGCCTACCCTTCTTTATATCGAGAACGTTTCATTCCAAAAGAATGCTCTCTTTTAAAAGACGACACTATTCTGCGCTGGGATGAAGATCTTATCGTAACATCATGGGAAGCTTTTCATAAAAAGCCTTATTTATCTCATGGATATTCCTGCTACTATCTAAAAAAAGGCTTTAAAATCAGTAAATTCTATGATCCCAATAACAATTTCCACTGTTGGTACTGCGACATTGTTAATTATAGATTTGATCAGGAGCAAAATGCTCTTTTTGTTTCTGATCTTTTGGCAGATGTTGCAATTTTTCCATCAGGTAAAGTAAAGGTTCTTGACCTTGATGAGCTGGTTGAAGCTCATAATAAAAACCTTATCGACACAGTTTTGCTTAAAAAGAGCCTGCTTTCACTAAACAGACTCCTTGATGATATTGATAAAATTGGAATAGAAAAAATTGCAGAACCTATTGAAAATGCTATTAAAGGCATAAATCAATAAAATATATGTCCACCAATGGTTATTCCGGTTAAACCGCTTACGGGAGTTCTGAAATATACACAATTTCCAACATTTGTAACTCCGCTCATTGCCTGATCGGCTGCAGTATAGCAATCTGCCGTTGCACTGTTATTGGCAAGAGCCAGTGCCAGTTTACCACTGCTTGCAGGCGAAAACTGCTTATTCTGATATATAACACCAACTACGGTACTTGGGTAAACCGAACTAAGAACTCTGTTGATTACAACAGCTCCCACCGCCAGTTTTCCTTCATAGGATTCTGAACCGGCCTCACAATAAATCAAATTAGCCAATAGCTCTCTGTCACCATCTGCAAATGTGACATCTGAAATATTTCTCCAGGATGAATTTGCTGCAAGTTTTGAAAGACGTATTTCCTCTGCCAATTGTGCCTCTAAAGCTTTTATATCTTCATTTTGCTTGGCAATTTCGGCTTCCTGGGCTTCAGCTTCCTCTTCTGCTGCAGAAATACTGCTGGAATATTGACTGATATTACTGGAAGTAGTACTAACCAAACCGGATACACGACTTTGTTCTTCTTCCCTGTCAGCACGTAAGCTATCAAGTTCAGCCAGTTCTTCTTCAAGTGATGCTTCCTGCTCTTCTATATACTGCCTGGTTTCTTCATATTCCTGTAGCTGCTGCCTGTCATATGATGACATAGCTGCAATATAACTACTGTGATTTAGAAAATCACCAAAACTTTCTATCTGAAAGATCATTTCCAAAAGTACAAAGCTTTGTTCTTCATAAATAAATTGTACTCTTTTTTTCATAGCTTCATACTGTTCCTGTTCAGTAAGTCTTGCATCTTCCAAATTTGCCTTGGTTATTTCTATTTCATTTTCTTTATTCTCAATTTCAGCTTCTATATCCGCCAGATTATTGCTAACCTCAGTCAGTTGATTATTAAGATTGTTTAATTCTGATTGCAATGAGCTTTTTGCCTCGTTAAGTTCTGAAATATTTTCTTTCGTTTCTTCCAATTCTTCCTGAGTTTCAGCCCGTTCTTTTTTGGCATCTTCAATCTTTTTTTTGGTCTCATTAATATCTGCAAATGCCGATATAGAAACAGTAGCGGTTGTAATAATTACTATTCCAACCGCTATTATATGACGTATTATTTTATGATTAAAAAAATGCACTGTAATCCCCAAATTCAGATAATTATATAGTTATCTTTATATTTCTTCCGCTACGCTGATACTGATAATATCTAACTCCTGCTGCATCAAACATCTTCTTGGATGCCTTGGTTGAAGCTGAATCGCTGTATTTATCACTATCATATACAACAGTTTTTATACCTGCCTGAATGATAGCTTTTGCACATTCATTACATGGAAACAGTGAAACATATAATTTTGCTCCCACAAGGCTTCCACCCCTATAGTTTAATATAGCATTTAATTCACTATGAGTAACAAAAGGGTATTTCGTTGATAACTCATCATCCCCATCTCTATCCCATGGAAAATCATCATCAGAACAGCCTTTAGGAAATCCGTTATATCCCATGGATAAAATATTATTTTCATCATTTACAATACATGTACCAACCTGCGTATTTGGATCCTTAGATCTCATAGCTGCAAGCTTGGCCACGCCCATAAAGTACTCATCCCAAGAAATATAATCCTCTCTTTTCATGATCACCTCCAAGATAAATCACTTAGTTCCGAATATTCTGTCTCCTGCATCCCCAAGTCCCGGAACAATATATCCATGATCGTTGAGCTTTTCATCTACTGAACCAATATATAAGTCAACATCAGGATGCGCCTCCTGGAATGCTTTAATTCCTTCTGGTGCAGCTATAATACAAAGGAAATGAATATGTTTACATCCTTTTTCTTTAAGAAGAGTAACTGCTGCTGCAGATGATCCACCTGTTGCAAGCATAGGATCCACAACAAATATCTCTCTTTCACTGCAATCCTCAGGAAGCTTGCAATAATATTCTACAGGCTTAAGTGTTTCAGGATCTCTGTAAAGCCCGATATGTCCTACTTTAGCTGCAGGAATAAGAGTAAGCATTCCATCCACCATTCCAAGTCCTGCTCTTAAAATAGGTACTACACAAAGTTTACGACCCTTTAATTCTTTAACCGTCGTTTTACAAATAGGTGTTTCTATTTCAACATCCTGAAGCTGTAATTCTCTTGTAGCTTCATAACAAATAAGAGTTGCAATTTCGCTTATGGTATCTCTAAAGTCCTTTGTACCTGTATCGCATCTTCTAATAAAACCAATCTTATGCTGAATCAGCGGATGATCCATAATTACTACTTTACTCATTTTATTCCTCCATTTTAGTTATAAGACCAATTCTTCTACTATGTTTTTCAAGCTCTGAAAATTTAGTATCCAAAAATGTATCTAATATATCAATAGCAAGATTTTCTCCTACCATTCCACCGCCAAGAGCAAGCATATTGGCATCATTATGTTCTCTTGTCATTCGAGCAGATAAAGTATCAGAGCAAAGAGCACATCTTACACCTTTTACTTTATTGGCAACTATACTAATTCCAATACCGGTTGTACATATAACAATTCCTCTGTCGCATTCCCCGCTACTTACAGCTTTTGCAGCAGCTTCTCCAAATATAGGATAATCACATGAATCTTTACTGTAAGTTCCAAAGTCTTTATACTCAAGACCCCTCTCATCCAGATGTTTCATGATGGCCTGTTTTAAATCATATCCACCATGATCGCTTCCAATTGCTATCATTGTACTGCTCCTCCTATTAGATTTTTCTTTATATATTTTAACGCATTTTCGCTTAAAATAATTGCATTATTCAAATTTTTTATGATTTTGCAAAATTTCTTTATACTATTAAACATGAACCACGTGATGTCCGGCAGCTTTTAGTAGCCTGTTCATAATAGCCTGTCCAATTCCGCTTTCATCAAAGGATTCAGAGAACATGATATCCATTCCCTCATCATCAAATTCCCTTAATATCTTAAACAGTTCCTTGGCAATAGTTGCTTCATCATCTCTTGTACCGGCGCTTTTTACTGCATCACCCTGATACAATCTGCAGGTATCATCAGTTCCGATTATTCCTACCTTATGTCCCTGCTCTCTATATTTTTGAGCTTCTGTATTAATGTAATCAACTACACTGTTCTGATTTCCTTCAACGATAGTAAGTTCTCCCTTTGGAGCATAATGGCGGTACTTCATTCCAGGCGCTTTAGGCTTTAACTTAGAATTTGCATCAATAATTGTCTTATCAATTGACACTTCTCCAAGTACTTCTTTTAACATATCGTAGGTAACATATCCCGGTCTTAAAATCATAGGAACATCGACGGTAAGGTCAACAATTGTTGACTCAAGACCTATACCAACCTGTCCACCGTCAATTATCATTTCTATTCTTCCATCCAAATCTTCAACACAATATCTGGCTATTGTCGGACTTGGTCTTCCCGATATATTTGCACTGGGTGCAGCAATATATCCGCCTTCTGCTCTAATAAGCTCTGCAGCTATCTTATTACTTGGCATTCTGATAGCTACAGTTTCAAGCCCTCCAGTTGTTTCCATCGGTACCAGTTCGGATTTATTCATTATCATAGTAAGGGGACCTGGCCAAAAAGCATCAGCAAGCTTATAAGCTGCTTCCGGCACACTCTTTACTATTTTTTCCACATCTTCCATACAACAAACATGAACAATTAAAGGATTATCCGATGGTCTTCCTTTTGCTGCATATATTTTCTTTGAAGATTCGGGATTAAGAGCATCTCCTCCAAGTCCGTAAACAGTTTCAGTAGGAAATGCCACCAAGCCTCCATCCTTCATGATCTGACCTGCTCTTTTTATTATTTCCATAGCAGATGCATCAATATTGTTTTCTTCGATTTTAAATAATTCTGTCTTCATTTTCCTTACTTCTTATTTATTAACATAATTGGCTATAACATCCCAAATATCAACGGTTTCAAAACCGAGTTTCCATTCAGCTACACCTGCAATATTATAAGTGGACATTACACTAAGCTTTGTTGTTATTGATTCAGCATCCTCCATCCATACCTGATAAAGAGCGCCACTATCATCTGTATATTCGCCATAATACTGTCCTGCATCCTCATTCCATACAAGCTCCACATTATGGTTTGCTACCCAGTTATTGGCAATCTCCATTGACACTGCTTCACTTGAAACACTACCTCCGGATGTAGTCCATATTCTTGTATAAAAAGGAATTGCATTTATTACCTTAGAAGGATCAACTTCTGCTACCGTATCTGCTATTCCGTTTTGAACATAAGAAATAGATGCAACAGAACCTGCTTCTTCGCTTCCTGCATAGTGCTCATCATAACCCATGATCACAACATAATCAGCAACTATGCCCTGTTCTTCTATATCATAATAATCATTAAAATTCATAGGAACATAATTATCTATAGAAAGAACAATTTGCTGTGCTCTGCAGGCTATGGATAATTCTCTTATAAACTCTACAAAATCCTGGCCGTTTTCTGATGCCACAAGCTCAAAATCAACATTAATTCCATCGAGATTATATGTTACAGCCTGATTTATAAGATTACTTATAAGTGTTGCTCTAGAAGCTGCATGTGATAATACCTCTCCCGTATCTATTTCCTGAGGAGATGTGAAATTATCTACCAGAGCCCATACCTCCAGTCCCAGATTATGAGCTTTTGTAACATAGCTCTCAGAAGCATAACTTATTATGTTTCCATCATTATCCGAGATAGTAAACCAGGTAGGAGAAACGGTATTAAGACTTGTTGCTGATGATACCAGGCTTTCCAATGTATCATTTCCCGACAATCCACCTACTCCATGAAAGCCCATATTTATCGTATAATCTTTTGAAATAGAAGTATACTCCGGCTCTGTATAATCAGTAACAGCTTCAGGTGTTATCTGATAACTTTCGGAAAGTCTCTTGTTTTCAACATATCCAATAAAAGAAGAAGCTGTTTTTACCTTAGTCCAGGTTTCCATTTGTTCAAGAATTATCACTTCATCACCTGATGTTAATTCTTCAAGGATTTCACTTTTAACACCGCCGCGAAGTCTAAGCATTGTGTCTTTCTTAATAGTAGCAGCAGTCTGCTCCTCCCACTTAGTTGTAAGCTGGAGATGATTAGGATCTGTAAATCCATGATATTCAAAATTAGTATATTTCTTTACATACTCCAATGCTACATATAATGTATCATCTTCATATCTGGATATTTGATATTCTTCACTTCCAGAATTGCCATCAGTTGCATTCCATTCATTACTTCCCACCGATGCAGTGATTATAGAAGTAGGTGTTGTATATACTAATATTCCATCTTCTTTTCCATAATAAAATCTGTCATTTAAATATTTCTGAACCGATGAAAAGTCCAGGTAGTAAAAACCGTCTAAAAGTTTTGCATGTTCTTCAATAAGTTCATTTTGTAAAACAATAGGTACATCTGAATCTCCATTTACTCCGAAATAGCTCTCCAGATCTGCCCATTCCGTACCATAAGAGATTTTTTCATAAATCTGTGGAGCTACTGTAACAGCTCCTATTATAATTATAAGTGCGATAATAATTATTACCGGTAATACTTTCTTTTTCATAAATTCCAGCTCCTCTCAGTCGCCCTATATTATATCATAAAGCAGCCTACCGGGCGAGCATTATTGAACGCCCAAGGCTGCCTGTAATATAAGGCTTGGAGCCTTAATTTCTTTACCATATTTTCACTATAATGCTTTTATAATGAGATAATTAAAACTTACAAGGCGGGATCCTCTACTGTTCGTTAACTGATTATTATAAATAGCATATTCCAGAAGGATGTTTACGTGATAAATTCTTCTTTTAGTGTATAATATTAGTAATAGAATTTGAGATGCCAAAATGGTATCTTATATAATTACTAAAATGTTAAATGCTTTTTTTACTTGTATTTGTTGTTTGATGCAAGTTTAATTTTAATTTTGGGATGTATAGGAAGACTTCGTGAAACACGTATTTTCCTGTAAGACTTTCCGTAAAGACTTTACGAAAAATAATTAAAATATATAATGCAATATAAAACCAACATGCCTCCTTTCAGATACATAATCTGATTTCGGCATCTCACGAGTTGATAGTATATATTACATATTATTTTTTTGCAAGTACTTTTTTATTATTTTTTTCATGAAGTTAATAAAAGCTTTTATCTTAAATTACTATTAATTTTGATAATCTTTACCGATACATCTATTGACAGATTGGCTTTGATAATTTAGTATTCAAAATAAATTCAAAAAATATAGGTTAGGGAGGTAGGTCCTTATGAAGATAGAAAAAGTCAATGACCACCAGATAAGATGCACCCTTACCAGAGATGACCTTGCAAAACGTGAAATCAAAGTAAGCGAACTTGCCTATGGCACCGATAAAGCGAAAGAACTTTTTCGTGAAATGATGCAGCAAGCCAGTTCAGAGTTTGGTTTTGAGGCGGATGATATTCCGTTGATGATAGAAGCTATTCCGATTAACTCAGACTGTATTGTTCTTATTATCACTAAGGTTGAAGACCCGGAAGAATTAGATACAAGATTTTCTAATTTTTCTCCTTCTGTGGAAGATGAACTTGAAGATGACAGTGAAGAATCTACAGATGATGACGTTATGGGACTCTTTAAACGTTTACAGCAAGGTGACATTTCCGGATTCTTTGATAATGCCAGTAATCCGGCTTTTCAATCAGATTCAAAGAAAGTCAAAGAGAAAAAGGGAAACAAAAAAACAGATAACGAACATTCAGAATCATCTATTGCCATGTATGCATTTAACTCTTTACATGAAATTACAATGTTTGCAGGAGTGGTAAACAAAAAGTTCAATGTTCGTAATACTTTGTACAAGGATTCTTCCTCGGGAGATTATTATCTTGTACTGTACCATGATTCTATGGACAATGAATCTTATGAGAAAATCTGCACAATATTATCAGAATATGGTAGTGAAGTTTTTAGTTCTGCCGCAGGTGAAACTTATTTAGATGAACACTACAAAGTAGTAATTAAAGATAATGCCATTCAAACTTTGGCAAAGATTTAAAAAGACGGGCTTCCGTCTTTTTTTATTATATAAAAATGGTTTAAAAAAGGCGGTGCCAAAAAGCACCGCCTAAATTTATTTAAGTTTTTATTACTGCTGTGTTGTATCGTACAGAGTAACCAGCTTATTCAGATAATCAAGATGTTCCTTAGCATTCTGAGCAGCCTCACCATTAAGCTTAGCAGCTCTCTCAGGATTCTTAAGCTTCAATGACAGGTAACGAACTTCTCCGTCAAGGAATTCCTGGAAGTCAGCTGTAGGAGCCTTGCTATCAAGAGTAAACTTCTTCTCAGCAGCAGGATTGAATCTGAAGAGGTTCCAGTAACCAGACTGAACAGCCTTCTTCTCTTCATCCTGAACCTTAGCCATACCACCTTTAACCTTAAGACCATGGTTGATACATGGAGCATAAGCGATGATAAGTGATGGTCCCGGATATGCTTCAGCTTCTGCAATTGCCTTAAGTGTCTGATTCATATCAGCACCCATAGCAATCTGTGCTACATATACATAGCCATAGCTCATTGCGATAGAAGCAAGATCCTTCTGCTTAATATCCTTACCACCTGCAGCAAACTGTGCAACAGCACCTGTAGGTGTAGCCTTAGAAGCCTGTCCGCCTGTATTTGAGTAAACCTCTGTGTTCAGACAGAATACATTGATATCCTTGCCGGAAGCAAGTACGTGGTCAAGACCACCGAAACCGATATCGAATGCCCATCCGTCACCACCGATGATCCACTGTGACTTCTTAGCAAGATAATCTTTATTCTTAAGTACATCCTTAGCTTCTGCAGATGTTGCGCCTTCAAGTGAAGCAACAAGTTCATCTGTAGCTGTGCCGTTTACAGCACCGTTAGAGAATGTATCAAGCCATTTCTGAGCTGCGCTCTTCTGAGCATCATTTCCGCTTTCAGCAATAGCTTCAACCTTTGTCTTTAATCCATCACGGATTGCACGCTGTGCAAGGAACATACCGTATCCAAACTCAGCAGCGTCTTCGAACAATGAGTTATCCCATGCAGGACCATGTCCGTTTTCATCAACTGTGTATGGTGTTGATGGTGAAGAGTTACCCCAAATTGATGAGCATCCTGTAGCATTCGCAATGTACATTCTGTCACCAAAGAGCTGAGTAACGAGCTTAATGTAAGGAGTCTCACCACATCCTGCGCAAGCGCCTGAGAACTCAAGAAGTGGCTGCTTGAACTGTGATCCCTTAACTGTTGTCTCTTTGAACTTCTCAATAACATCCTTCTTAACAGGAGTTGTTACTGCATAGTCAAAGTACTTCTGCTCATACAGACTTGGCTCAAGAGGCTTCATTGTAAGTGTCTCTGCAATCTTGTTTGTAGGACATACATTTGCACAAGATCCGCAACCTGTACAATCAAGAGCAGAAATAACAACTGCAAACTTGTATCCATCCATGCCCTTGAAGTCAACTGCACCAAATCCTTCTGGAGCCTTAGCAGCTTCATCAGCTGTAAGAGCTACTGTACGAATTGCTGCATGAGGACATACATATGAACACTGTCCGCACTGTGCACACTTCTCACCATTCCATACAGGAACATTTACGGCAATACCACGCTTCTCGAATGCAGCAGCACCTGAAGGTGTTGAACCATCTGTATATGGAGCAACTTCTGAAACCTTAAGGTTGTTACCTTCCTGAGCGTTAACCTTTGCCTGAATGTTGTTAACGAAGTCAACAACGTCTTTTCTCTTTCCTTCTGCAACTGTGAAGTCAAGGCCTTCATCCTGTGCATCTTTCCATGACTCAGGAATCTGAACTTCGATAACGTTCTTAGGATCAGCACCGGCATCAATAGCATCCCAGTTCTTCTTAACAACGTCTTCACCCTTACGACCATATGTCTTCTGAGCTGCATCCTTCATGTACTTGATAGCTTCTTCTTCAGGAATGATCTTAGCAAGCTTGAAGAATGCTGACTGAAGGATTGTATTGATACGTGTAGGTCCCATACCAACTTCTACACCAATCTTAGAACCATTGATGATATAGAATTTGATCTTGTGATCATACATGTACTTTTTAACCTGTCCAGGAATCTCTTTCTCAAGTTCTTCTACAGACCATGGGCAGTTGAGGAGGAATGTACCACCATCAACGATTTCCTGAACCATGTTAAATTTACGGATATATGAAGGATTATGGCAAGCTACAAAGTTAGCTGTCTTAATCAGGTATGTTGATTTGATTGGCTTCTTACCAAATCTAAGGTGTGACATTGTAACACCACCGGACTTCTTTGAATCATAGTCAAAGTATGCCTGAGCGTACATGTCTGTATTATCACCGATAATCTTGATTGAGTTCTTGTTAGCACCAACAGTACCGTCAGCACCAAGTCCCCAGAACTTACAGTTGATTGTTCCCTCAGGAGTTGTAACCAGAGGAGCACCAGCATCAAGTGAAAGGTTAGTAACATCATCAAAGATACCGATTGTGAACTCTTTCTTAGTATCATTGTTGAATACAGCAACGATCTGGTTAGGAGTTGTATCTTTAGAACCAAGTCCATAACGACCACAGAATACTGGAGTTGTCTCAAACTTTGTTCCCTTAAGAGCTGCAATAACATCAAGAGCAAGAGGCTCATGTGTTGCACCAGGCTCTTTTGTTCTATCAAGAACTTCGATTCTCTTAACTGTATCAGGGATAGCACTTACGAATGCTTCTGTTGAGAATGGTCTGTAAAGTCTAACCTTTACTACACCAACTTTCTGTCCCTTAGCTGTAAGATAATCAATTGTCTCTTCAATTGTATCGTTTACAGAACCCATAGCTACGATGATTGTTTCAGCATCAGGTGCTCCGTAGTAATTGAAGAGCTTGTAGTCTGTACCGATCTTAGCATTTACTTTGTCCATATACTTCTGAACAATAGCAGGAAGATCATTATAAGCTACGTTACAAGATTCTCTTGTCTGGAAGAAAATATCAGGGTTCTGAGCTGAGCCCATCTGACGAGGATGATTTGGATTTAATGCATTAGCCTTAAATTCATCAATTGCATCCTTATCAACCATATCTTCAAGGTCTGCATAATCCCAAACCTCGATTTTCTGAATTTCATGAGAAGTACGGAATCCATCAAAGAAATTGATGAAAGGAATCTTTCCTTCGATTGCTGCGCAATATGCAACAGGTGTTAAGTCCATAACTTCCTGTACACTTGAATCGCAAAGCATAGCTGCACCAGTCTGACGACAAGCATATACATCAGAGTGATCGCCAAAGATATTAAGTGCGTGAGTAGCAACGCAACGTGCAGAAACGTTGAATACGCCTGGCAGTCTCTCACCTGCTACCTTATAGATATCTGGAATCATAAGGAGAAGTCCCTGAGAAGCTGTATAGGTAGATGTCAATGCTCCAGCAACA
>JAILBM010000224.1 GCA_024680925.1 Butyrivibrio sp. | reverse complement strand
TTTTTCAGGAAAACGGATACAGAGAGGACTTTACAGACACTACGATGGTACAATAACAAATGCAGACATAAATGGAGCTGCAAATATCTTGAGGAAAGTATTCCCAAAGGTAAGCCAATGGGATAGGGGCATAGTGGACATGCCCTGTTCTGCAGGATGCATAGAGCATCCTGCAGGTTCATGCCGCTCTGCGGCATAACAGAAACCCTTTCCGACGTGGAGTCGGTGAGGGTAGTTCATGCAGGAACAATTCTATATATAAGGTCGTGGGCCATGATAGCTTCTGCATGCCTTACAAAAAATATCTGTCCTTTGCAGGGCGAGACTACTTTTTCAAGCACTTCAGCTGTATAGGGGCATAGTATTTCGGCAATTGTATCACCTTTATTTATTACTGTGCCTGCCTTTGAAAAAGGTCTGAAAAGGCCGGGCTTTAAGGTTTTAATGTTTATCATCTGACTATCCGGAACATATTTGGTATTTATGCCATTGCCGATAGCAGGAAGGTCTATGAAACCTTTTTTGTCCAAAAATCTTAGAATGGCTTCTACGGCAATCTCCGCGCTTTCTTCATCAAGCCTGTCGGTGGCTTTGGTATATATGGAAAAAGCGGCTGTGCCAAAAATCTGCCAGTTATAATTCAAAGTAGTGGTATCATAAGGCTTTGGGTTGCGCAAAATAAAGTAGGGAAGTCCAAAAAGGTACCCATCCGTAGGCTCTGTATATCCTGTATTCATAAGCCTTACATGGGGCAGAAACTCTCCCGGAATATAGAAGCTGGCCAGCTGGATGCCATATTTATGGCCCCGAAGTATGTTAAATATGTTGTCTGCAAGGCGCTGGGTGGTTTCGCCTTCATTGTATCCCGGAAACATTCGGTTTATGTCAGTATTGTCAACAGGCCAGAATCTTTTGCCTGTATTCATGGAAAACTGGCTGGCAGAAGGGATTACCTGTATTCCATAGGAGTCTTTAATAAGGCCGTTGGCTTCTATTTCTGCAAGACGCTTTATAAGCTTTGCACATATATACATCTGCTGGAATTCATCCCCACGCATGGAACCCATAACAGCAACGGTTTTTTCCCTGGTTCCAAAGGTATATCCGTATACAGGAATCTTTTGCCTGTAGGGCAGGGCATCAATTTCAAAAAGTAAGTCCTTATACATCACTCAAACCTCCCAATACTCTGGCAATCAGTGATCCGTTATAAACTACCGGGTATTCTCTTAGGGTAAAAACAAATCCGCTTAAGGGACTTGGAAGTTCTTCCTTAATATCCCCGTTTAAAGGATCTACGATTACACCGATAAGTTCTTTTCTTCTAACTCTTGAACCGTGTTTTATATAGGGTAAAAAAATGCCTGATTCATTAGCATTTATAAATCCAACATGACCATCCGTGCTGATTATCGGCGGCTTTGTCGGGGCTTCTTCACCATCCCACATTTTCATTTTCTTCATTGTGGCAAGGATGCCGTCTATGAGCTGATTTCCGTAATCCTGCGTTATACGCATGCCAACCCCCATTTCTACCACAAGGGTAGGAGTGGAGGCTTCATTAAGGCTGTATGCCAAGGTACTTTGCAAAACAGTAGCTGCAGCATGGATCCATACAAAATCCATATTCATGGTTTTGGCAAAAGGTAAGAGCTCATTAACAGATATTTCATTTATTCTTATTTGCGGAATTTCTCTTAAAAAAATGTTGCTGGCGTGGATATCTATGCATAGGTCAGCACCTTTTATATCTTCAAATATTTTTTTGACCATATAATCATATCCTGAGGAATCTTCACTTCCCGGAAACATGCGGTTCATATCCAGGTCATAGCCGGGGATACCGCGATAGATTGTGCTGATTCCCAAAGGGTTATTGGCAGGATAAATATCGACTGTGCCGTGAAGTTTTTCGAGGTTATTTTGAAATATCTTATTAAGCTTCCAGGTAACGAATTGTCCTTCGAGTTCATCACCATGAGTGCCTGTGACGATGCAGATTCTTTTGCCGTTATCGGAGCCCTTGCCTTTAATTCTATTCTTTCGGATTGCCAGATCTTCACCTATCGGCAACCCGAGGGTAACTATATTTTCAATCATTGTTCAATTTCCTTGTCATAAACTTATTTGGGTAAAAACTTAAAGTAAGCTTTCAGGCAAGCATGACTTCTTTTTCCGGAGAGACCTTCATATATATATCCTGAGTTTGAATAGCGTCTCCGTTAAAAATACCTCTTTCAACAGGGCAGTCATTATAATCTCTTCCAACGCAAAGCTTAATATATCGTTCATCAGCATCACACCCTCTTGTAGGATCAATTCCATGCCAATAGCCATCCTGCCATATTTCTACCCAGGCATGGGTCTGGCCGTCTCCAACAGGGAGTCCGCAAACATACCTTGAAGGTATGCCTATCATCTTACACATGGCAATCATTACATGGGCAAAATCCTGACAAACACCTTTTTTATTATCAAAGGCATCCTTGGCAGTAGTGTATACGCTGGTGCTGCCGGATTCATAGGTCATGTATTTATTGATAAAATCAGCGATTTGATGAGCTTTTTCAAGATTTGTCCCATGGGGCTTTATTTTTTCCAGGCAAAGTCCCATTTTGTAGCTTCCATAGGTGAGTTCAGAAGGGTATTTATAGCAGGGCATAAGAATTTCAGAAACTTTTGCTGTATCATCCCGAAGAACAGAGCCTGATATAGTGTAGGAAAAGCTATCATGCCTTGAATCTATTCTTCCTGTATAAATTGTATTTCCAAAGCTGTCTATGCTGTACTGGCCGCCCAGAGCAAGGGGATAGGTGGTATGCTGCATATCTTCTATAAGTTGCTCCGGAATATTAAGTGGAAAACATCTAAGCAGAAAAACGTGATTGTCGATATCTTTTGAAAAAGAGATAGTGGTTTCATAACTGAAATTTAATCTGAGCATAGTTTTTTCCTCCTTAAAGAATTACCAGATTTTCTATTGCTTTTAGAAAATCCTGATTGTCAACTTTTTCATCAGCTCTGTATAGTTCCAGAGTTCCAAGGGACATGGCCCTTGTTTTGAGCTTGGATTTATAAAGACGGTTCATTAGCTTTTTAAGTTCCTTGGAAGCATTTTCCATATTGTAATCAAGTCTTAAATATAAGCTGAGCCGTTCTGTGCTTATGCCGGTTTTGATGATATTTCTTATGAATTCCTGCTCGATAAAGTCATCGCAGCTTCCGCGAAATGCCATAATGTCGTCGATCACCCATTGAAGTTCAACTGCCGGAGCAGAATCAATTTGGGCAAGGTCCAGAGCATTTACAGCCATTTGCAGATAGGCAAGGGTTTTGGAGCTTATGGTTTCTCTAAGTACCATTCCGTTTCCAAGCATTTCCTCTGCAGCACTTCTAAGGGAGTATTCGTTATCCTTATCAAAAAGGTAACTTTGCATAAAGTCTTCACATGAGGCGTATGTGCAGGGAATGCCTACTTCGGCACAGTATTTTTGGTAGTCGATCCCTTTTTCGTCTATCATCTTGTCATACCAGTACATCATGTACTGGGTTGTAATAAGGACTCTTTCGCTATAGCGTCCGAGCCAGAATAGTCTGTTTGTTTTTGTTAATGAGACATAATCCATGTATCTTTAAAACCTCCTCCCTGTGAAGAATTGACAACAAAGCTGTCAGGGTTTCTTGAAAATCTTGTAAGTCCGCTGGGCCATACTTTTGTGGACTCACCTGCCAGTACAAAGGCCCTTAGGTCGGCTTTTCTTTCTACTGTGCTTTCGCCTTCTATAATAGGAAGGTCCTGGAAATCTATTACTTCCTGGGAAATAAAGCGCCTTGGCTGAGCTTTTAATTTGGATATAAAGTCGTCTTTTTGATCTCCCGTAAGATTTTTTCCAAAGAGTACGCCGTAACCACCGGCTTCTGCCACGTCTTTGATTACAAGATCGTCAAAATGCTCCAGAGTGTATTTCATATCTTCTTCATAATAAGGAAGATATGTTGGGGCATTGTTTAAAATCGGTTCCTCCCCAAGATAGTATTTGATCATCTTTGGAACAAAATAGTAAATGCCCTTATCATCGGCAACACCATTTCCGGGAGCATTTAACAAGGCTACGTTTCCTTCTCTGTAAGCTGAGATGATTCCGGGGATTCCTATTACTGAATCAGCTTTAAAGGTTAGTGGGTCAAGGTAGTCATCACTTACTCTTCGGTAAATGGCACCAACCCTTACAGGTCCGTTATTACTCCTGTAAAAAACTCTGTTATTTTCCACATAGATATCACTGCATTCTGCAAGGACTGCACCTGACTGCTCTGCGAGGAAAGAGTGTTCAAAGTAGGCTGCATTAAATCTTCCGGGAGTAAAAATAACATTGATGCCTCCGGTATTAACGTTGTCCATGGTTTCCTTTAAGATTTGCCCATAGTTGCGGTTATCAACGATTTTGTTATTTTTAAAGGTTTCCGGGGAACATTTTCTGCAAAGGCTTCTGGCTATCAATGGGTATGAAGCTCCTGATGGGATTCTCAGATTGTCTTCGAGGATATACCATTCTCCGTTTTTTCCAAGTACCAGATCTATGCCTGAAATGTGGCTGTAGATTTCCTTTGGCGGAGTAAAGTTTTCACAGGCTGCCAGGTATCCGGGGGAGCGGTATATGAATTCTTCGGGAATTATGTTGTCCTTCAGGATCTTTTTTGCTCCATAAATATCTGTAAGGAAGGCATTGAGAGCTGTAACTCTTTGAATAAGGCCTTTTTCCAGTTTGGCATACTCTGGCTCTTTGATGATTCTGGGAATGGGATCGAAGGGAAATAGGCGTTCAAGAAAATCCCCATTTTTATATATGCCAAATTTGACTCCATATCTGGCCATCTGTGTATTGATCTGATTTTTGCGGCTTAATAGTCTCTCCATACCCATCACTCCCTTTCATTTATTATTTCTATGAAAAAAGCGCCCACAGCAAGCTTGAGGGGGTGCTTGCCACGGACGCCTTTGTCACATAGGAATATAAAATAAAAAGGTGTTTCGCGACTTTAGTAGTCATGAAACACCTTCGTTTTTTGGAGTATACAAATTATTGGAAAAAATGTCAAGGAGATTTTGATATGGATTTTGGATTTGGGAAGGGAATTTTGGAGGGGAGAGTTTTTGGGGGAGAGTTATGAGGAGAGAATTTTTGGAGGTGATATTGGG
>JAILBM010000184.1 GCA_024680925.1 Butyrivibrio sp. | reverse complement strand
AGTGTAATAAATAACCGCATCGGCAGAACGTTCATAAACTTTTACCTTTTCAACCCCTTTAAAATTAAGCAGATAGTACTCAAACATATCAGCTTCTTCAAAGGAATAGTAACTTTGAGGCATGGATATTCGCATTCTACCACGAGTCTCATGTTTTATAATAATTTTCATAAAGCTTTCCTTTTTAAAAAAATTGCATTCTGTAGCTTTCATGCCCAGAATGCAATAGTAATTACGTAAAAAGATTATTCGGTAACTGTTTGCTCAGTAATCTCTTCCTCTTCCTTAGCTTTACGATCACAATTTATTTCCTTTGCTTCTTCAAGAATATCGTTACAGTTTTCCTGAATCTTATTGGTTGTATCAAGAACACATTCCTTCGCTCTTAATACTGCTGCTGTTGTATGCGTATAGGCTTTCTTGGCATCTTTACTTGATAAGATTTTGATACCTGCTGTACCAAATAATACTCCTCCAAGAAATAAACACCATTTACCGTATGATTTCATAATATATCTCCTTTCAAAAATCATAATTAACTAAATAACAAATATTTGCTTAGAAAGATATTACAACATATTCTGACAATTTTCATGAGGCTTATTGATAAAATTTCTCAATGGTTAGCCTGCACAAACCGCTTAAATACAGTATTTTTATGCTTTTCAAAATCTTAAACAGTCCAAAATCGAAATGTGAATTTTTTGTAAATTTCATAAATTGTCAGTTTATTATGAAATTGAAATCCACTTTCATTTTCGTTTATTATTTTGGTTAAACCTGAAAAATCTTTTTACAATGGCTTTTACATAATATAAAAGCACTGCAAAAGCTGGTTTTATCACCATACCTTTGCAGTGCCAAATACTTAATCTTTGCTCTATAATAATTAATTTAAATATAAAACTCCGGTCTGTTAACTGAATTAATTTTTCTTACTGTAATCTCTTTCTCCGAAAATGCCTGTGCCCACTCTTACAAATGTAGCACCTTCTTCTATGGCCACCTCATAATCTCCCGTCATACCCATGGAAAGAGTATCCATAGAAATATTTGGAATATTCATGGCATTAATATCTGTCATAAGACTTTTAAGAGTTCTGAAATACCCTCTGTTAGACTCAGGATCATCGGTATAAGGAGCTATAGTCATAAGTCCCCTTACCCTGATATGAGAAAGGGATGCTATTTCCTTAATAAAATCCGCTGTTGCATCAGGAGTAAGACCAAATTTGGTATCTTCTCCGGCTACATTTACCTCACATAACACATCCATAACTAAACCTGCCTTGGCAGCCTGCTTTTCAATTTCTCCGGCAAGAGAAATATTATCTACAGAATGTATCATATCCACACGACCGGGAAGATATTTTACCTTATTGGTCTGTAAATGACCTATCATATGCCAGTGGAGGCTTTCTGTTATCTCAGTGGTTTTGTCCTTTATCTCCTGAACCTTGTTCTCACCAAAATATGTCTGACCACATTCCATAGCCTGTCTGATATCACTTACAGGCTTTGTCTTGCTGACACAGATAAGTGTCACTTCCTTGCGGTCTCTACCTGCACGATCACAGGCCTTTTGTATATTTGCTTCAACTTCCTTTAAATTTTCCTCTATATAACCCATCTATGATCACCTTGTAAAAAAGTCTCTATTATATAAGAAATAATGATCAAACAGCCTGCTGTATCTCATCTTCCTCAGAAAATTCAACAGTAGCCGCATCTTCCACAGACTTGTCACCGTTTTCTTCATTATCATCAAGAAGATTAATGTCTCCTCGTCTCATAACTCTGACTCCAAAGCTGCTGTTATATCCGTTTAATTTAACAAGCTTTTTGACTTCCTTAATGGTGCGATCCATATCCTCGACAGTCTTGCATATAACTGTAGGAACACTTCCGGAATCCAGTTCTGTTCTAAAACCGGCTTCCTTTAGAGTCTTAAAAAGATTTAATTTCTCATTTACTTTCGAAATAACTTCTGTTGTATTGTCTTTTCCCATAAAACCTCCAAGAGCGACATATTGTTAAGAGTCATCTCTCACCAAAATAATATAGCATATAAACCAAAAGAACGTCAAACATTAGTTCTCTACAATATATACATTATTATATCACATTTAGCACTAAATATAGTGTTTTATTCTTCAATTACAGTTTGAATTTTTTCACCCTTTGTATATTCTCTTATAACTTCAATAAATCTCTCACCGTATCTGTCATATTTATTGTCACCCACACCTGAAACCCTTAGCATCTGCTCCTTATCAAAGGGCAAACGGGCACACATATCTACCAGTGTTTTATCTGAAAATACAATATAGGGCGGAACCTTCTCATCTGCAGCAATTATTTTTCTAAGGAATCTGAGTTTCTCAAAAAGTTCATCTCCTTTTGAATTAAGGATTACATTTCCCTTCTTTTTATTAATTCCGGAAGGTCTTATACGTTTGCTTTCCTCTGATTTCTTTATCTTACGCTTTAATATAACTGTTTTTTCGCCTATCAAAACAGCATCTGCCATCTCTCCTGTTCTAAGAAGACTGTATCTGTCCGGTGAAGTTGTAAGAATCTGTTGCAAAATCAGTTCCGCTATGATTTCTCTTATGGCTCCTTCTGAAAGATTTGAAAGACTCCCATAACTTTGAAGGGTGCCTAATGCAATATTCTTGATCTTGGAGGCGCCGCTTCCAGAAAGAATGCCTGCCACAACGGCAGCTCCATATCTTCCGTTTATTTCCAGAACGCAGGATATAACTGCCTGAGCATAGGTTGTAATATCCTCTTGCTCAAACTCTGCTCTGCAATTTGAGCACTTATCGCAGCTACAGTCGGAATCATCTCCAAAATAATCAAGTATGTACCTTCTTAGACAGTCATGGGTGGTACAATAATTTGTCATAGCCTTAAGCTTCTCTTCATCCTTGATTCTAAGGGACAAGATTTCAGCAGGCTCCAGATCGGTATTTTCTTCTTTACTTTCAAGGAGAAATTTATTGATCATAACATCCTGCCCTGAATATAAAAGAATACATTCAGCCTCTTCCATATCCCTTCCTGCTCTTCCTGCTTCCTGATAATAGTTTTCGAGGCTTTGCGGCATATTATAATGAATAACATATCTTACATTGGATTTATCTATTCCCATGCCAAAGGCATTGGTAGCAACAATAACACTTTTGTTATCATATATAAATTCTTCCTGATTCTGCTTTCTTTCCTCACCACTAAGTCCTGCATGATAACGAAGTACATCTATACCCTGTTTTAAAAGAAAAAGATAGAGCTGATCCACGTTTTTTCTGGTGGCGCAATAAATTATTCCGCTCTGGCCGGCATGTTTTTTGACATAATCGAATACAAAATCAGTCTTTCTTGCAGGAGTTTCCACACCAAAATACAGATTATCCCTGTCAAAGCCTGTAACCATAATGGCGGGATCCTTAAGCTTAAGACTATTAAGTATGTCATCCCTTACCTTCTTGGTTGCCGTAGCTGTAAAGGCGCTTACCACAGGTCTTTTAGGAAGAAGCGAAATAAATTTTTCAATTCTTAAATACCCGGGCCTGAAATCCTGCCCCCACTGAGATATGCAGTGGGCTTCATCAACAGTTACCTGTGATATATCAGCGGCTTTTGCGAAATTTATAAAGCTATAAGTATCCAGCCTTTCAGGAGCAACATATATGATCTTATACTGTCCTTTAGAGGCAAGTAAAAGAGCTTTGTTTATCTGTCCCTCCGTTAAGGAGCTGTTTATAAAAGCCGCATGAACCCCTGCTTCATTAAGTCCTCTTACCTGATCCTTCATAAGGGATATAAGAGGTGATACCACAATAGTTATTCCCTTAAATACAAGAGCCGGAACCTGATAGCAAAGAGACTTTCCGGCTCCCGTTGGCATAATGCCCAGCACATCCCTGCCGGAAAGAATATCATCAATAATTTTCTCCTGCCCTTCTCTAAAGGAATCATATCCAAATATACTTTTTAATGCTTCAAATTTGTTCATAAACCTTTTTTGTGCAAAATGCACATCTTCCATCAATAATTTTTGTTTATATTTTAAATAAAAAATAATCGAAATATAGTTAAGTTTTAAAAACCCGTTCCGATATATATTGTGAGAACAAAAAGTTCTCACTCCCCCAACAAAACTTTTTTCATACCGGGCTGTTCGACTCCCCATCGGACAGCCCCTCCTCCCAAAAGCAGGTGTTTTGGTCAGTTTAGTACAAACTGATCTATTTTTTTGCTCTTTTTTATCAACGTAAAATCGTATATATTTATTTCTACTTTATAACCTATACAGTATTGATTTATAAAATAAACTTATTTCCTTAAGAAAATAGCCACACTTTGGAAACAAAATAATATTATAGTATAAACATCAGAGGTGAACAAACACATCTGAACCCCCAACAAAACTTTTTTCATACAATGGGTTGCATGGCTCCCCACCGTGCAACCCACCTCCCAAAAATAATTTTTTCTTTTTAATAATAAAGCCGGAGCAAGTGCTCCGGCAATTTTTTTGTGTTCATTTATCATTGGTATATGCTTTAATAGCAAAATCCTTATCTTCCTGCTTTGTAAGTCCAAATCCGTCTTCAGACAAAAAATAGCTTCTTCCACTGGCAGTATTAACAGTTCTTATACTTCCAAGATAATTACCCCAATAGTCATAATTATCATCTGCCGTGGAATCCATTGCTTTTTCATATATTATTTTCCCGGGATTCACAGGAGTTATCACAACGAAAAAATTATCACCTGCAGATAACTCTATAGCCTTGTCCAGCTCCACTGTATGAAATCCTCCCGTAACAAACCTTGTATTTATAATTTGAAGGGGCTCTCCCATTTCTTCAAAGCTAATATTATCCTTGACTTCAATATTTTTGTAAACAGAGATTTCCACCTCTCTGTCAGTTTCAGCACTGATAAAAGAAACAGCTTTCAATTCCTCAGTGCCTGTGGCTTCGAAAATTACACCATAGGGATATATGCATTCATCATAGGAATAAACCTTGTTTTTGGAATCTACAATTGCATCCGTTATATGGCTTATATTTCCTGCTACCTGGTAATTATTATCAAACCACAGCTCATCCTCCTTAAGGGCTGCAGAATATGCCGTAACATTGTAGGTCTGAAGAACATTATCATAAAATGATGCATAAAAATACCCGTTTTCACCGGAAGTCTTTCCCCAACTGTTTCTGCATATCCAGGCTCCTTTATCCGGCGGAGCATTTATAAAATTATCTACAGCATAATCATCTGACCATCCAACTATAAGTATTTCATGATCCGCATTATTTTTATCAGGTTCAAAGGGTTCATAATCATAAAGGGCCACATCATTATAGGAAAAATACTTAGTGTCTGCACAAATACTGGCAGTCACACTGCCATGTTCCATTATAAGAGCCTTTATACTGTTAATATTTTTTATGGAAGCCGGGATCTGATATACATTTTGAACGTGACATATGCTTTCATAGGCCTTGGAGGGCACACATGATGATCCGGTGTAAAGTCCCGAAGCCTTTGATACATTTCCAAGACGGTCTTCCTCTTTATCATATACAGGGCCCTTCCAGGAGGTAAAATAATCTATGCAGTAATCGCTTACTCCTCCTACACTTAAATATCCTGTATCATAATCAAATATCCAGTCATAGCTGTCACTGTCATCTTTAAGATATCTGTAATCTTCATCTATTAAATTATCCAAA
>JAILBM010000178.1 GCA_024680925.1 Butyrivibrio sp. | reverse complement strand
AGAACAAAGAATGTCGCTTGCGACATTCTCGCGCCGAGCGCGGTTGCATTTATGCAACATTTACCTATCGCGCGAGTGCGCATCCTTAGCGGAGCGTTTTTTATATCATAGGAAAGCAATTTCCTATGATATAAAAAAGCCTTTTTACCATTTATTACAGTAAAAAGGCCTTTAAAACATTTATGTTACAGGTTATCCAATTTTCCATGCAGCAACCTTGGCTGTATGAACAACAAATCTGTTTCCGCTTCCCGATTGTCCTGCACAGGTTGATAAGGTAAGTAGAGATGGATATGTGGAAAAATCTATATCATTACTTTCTTTATACACATTGACTGCATCAATATAATCCAGAAATTCATCATACTCATCTTCACTGGTTACCAGCGCGTAGGAATCGGATCCTACTCTTGTCTTATAATATGCAAATATTTCATACTTAAAGATAAATTCTTCTGTATAAACATATACATATTTATTATCCTTCAAAAGATCCTCATCTGACTGATATAGCTTTTTTAACTTACCAAACATGGATCCGTTTCGCATATTATGTCCAAATACAAAATCACTCATTCCCCGAAAGTTCTCATCACTCATAACATCCATGAAAATAGAACCTGCAGTATTAGGTACACCGTCAAAGGTGACCCTCAGAAACTGATTAACCTTTTCTTCCTTGACTACCGGATAACTGATATCCAAAGCCGGGAAATAAAGCCAGCCAATATAAGCATCATTTATCAGCTTTAATGAAGAATGATTTATTTGAAGATCAGGATATTCCAAGGATTGTTCTTCTTCCTTCGCAGTATTAAAAACAACATAACTGTCTTCTATTTCTTCGTATTCATTTTCTGCTTCCTTATATTCCTTATTGTCGTTATACAGTCCAATGGATTCATAACCTATTACTCCAATAAGAATAATGATCAAAGCTATACGAATAATTCTCCAGACATTCCTTGAATTTGAAGAATTACTGCCAGACTCATTTTTAGATTCATCTATAGATTTGTCTTCGTCAAATTCTCTTTTTGAATCTTCACTCATTTTTATCCCCCTCAAGATAAATATTATTAGAAGCCTTCCATACGTCTCTGCTTGCGAAGCTCACGTCTCTTTTCTGCTCCCTGCCATTCAGCTCTTTCATTTTCATTTAATACATTTAAACCATAAGGTACAACTACAGGTGTTCCGTCAACATCTACACCAACCAGTGTAAAATATGCCCTGTTAAGAACATGTCTCAATCCTGTTCTGCGATCTTCAACATAAGTATCTACACGAACCTCCATAGAAGTACGTCCCACATAGGTCATCTTTCCGATTATTACAACAATATCTCCGAGTTTTGCACCCTGTTTAAACTGCATATTATCAACACAGGCTGTTATAACCGGATTGCCGGAATGCCTTATAGCTACTGTCTCAGCCATTTCATCAAGCCATTCCATAAGACGGCCTGCTGATAATCTGTTATCACAATTAATATCTGAATACTGAAGTACCTTAGTCCATTCTGTCAGTGAATCCTTAACATCCTTTTTGTCGATTTGGTGATCCACATGAAAAACATTTGCCATAAGCCTTCCCTCCAATGTTTAAAGTAAATTGAAATCACTACCTTCTCTTTAATGATTCCATTAATTTATTATATCATAAAGACTTAAGTAATATGACTTTTTGTAACTTTGTAACTAAAAATGCGAAGGATTATACTTTCCTTCGCATTTACAGCAATTGCTACTCATTATTGTTTATCTACTGCAAAACCGTCTTCAACTAAATCCCCCAGAGCGTGTACTCCCTCTACCTGCCATCTGGTAGCAGGAAAAGCATAATATCCTGCACGCACATCCCCTATAGGATAATAAAATTCAATACCGTCAATTTCATAAGTACCACATTCAAATCTTTCGTAATCCTGCTGTACCACAACCACTTCTTTTACCATATCTCTTTGAGCATATACTCTGTACAGCATTCCTGCCAAAGGAAGAAGTATTGCTACCTTGGCAGCCAGATCAGGAATATTTGATAAGAAATTCTTTTTTTCTCCAAGTAATACTATCAGTATAGTTCCATAAGTTAAAGCATCAAGAGTCCATATATAGGATATTCCAAATCTTATCTGTGGTGTTGTATTAAACCAAAACAGGAAGCCTACTACAATGACCAAAGCCAGATGAATCAGCTTAGGACTTATCTTTAGCTTTTTCCTAAATAAGATTAAAACAGCCCAGACCGGAACCGCAACTGCTGCAGCAGCAAAAAGAATCTTCATTGGTCCTCTAAGTCTTGCAAACCATATTCCAAACCACATGGACAAAGGTGTACTTTCAACACTGAGATCATATATTTCTCTACCTGTAATACTGATTTCTCTCTGCTCAAACATGGCAACACCTTCAGGAATCTGCCATTCAAAATTAAAAAGATCTATTTGTGCAAGCGGATACATCAGCCAGCCTGATAAAATAACTGTTCTTACAAAATAAGGAATCGCAATAATAAATCCTATTACGATAAAAAATACTATTGAATAAACTGAGGACTTTCTGTTTTTAAGGAATTCTTCCTGTGACTTATATTTCACATTTGGATTCTTTTTACAGTTCTTTATAAGAATCGTAATCGGCAGTAGTGCCAAAAGCAGTAGCGGTGCTGCAGCAAGCTTAACAGTTATAATATATACAGCCAGCATTGAAATCAAAGCGTAAGGGACAAAAGAAGCTTCTTTTTTGTCCAATAATTCCATCCATAAAACAACCACAAGAAAAATCAAAATTGTAAAATAATAATCTGCGGCAGGAGAAACAAGTTCATCAAATATTGTAAATAAATACCCTACTGTTACAACCTTACCGAATAATGCAAGATGTGTTTTGGAAGTGTCGGAATATTTGGAAGGAAGCAGACAAATAATTGCCGCTATCATTGCCAAAAAGCCTTGTACAACATGAAAAGACTGCCCGGAAATAAATGTAAAGGCATATAATGCATATAAACAAAAGCAGGAATTATTATAAGCGAAATGACTTTGAAGATTACCCAGTCCCGGTACAACGCCATAGGTTTCAATCCAATGAATGCTCTGGGCATGATAAAGCGGTGTATCAATATGCCAATAGCCCTGTGCTGTTCCTATGGAAAAAAGCACTACAATTGCAGCTGTAATACAAAGTCTTCCCCAGAACATTTTCCCTGAATATATAAATAAACTCTGCAAGGATGATATGATTTTCTGACTTTGAATAATACAGAGAATGAGACATATAAGAATCAGTCCCAGGACAGCAAACTTATCCACCCCGGAAAAAAGACTGTATATTTCTGCATAAATATTGGCAGTTACAAGTCCTGCAAGAATAAATGATGTATGCTTACTTACACAATATCTGTTACCATTATTGGCTTTATTTATAAAGGGCAATGAAGTAATAACCCCAAGCACGGTAAATCCCAGTATCCATGTAGTAACTAATATAAAACCCCAGATCAACAAAACTGATATCATATTTCCATCTGCACCTTTCCCGGCGCACCTCCTCAAACAGTATAGCATGATTTTACTTCACTATATATAACAAATCATAAGGGTTATCTAATATCAAAAAAGATAATTTCAGATGTAACATATTATCAACAGTTGCAATTAAAATTATTGCTATCTATATATCGAACACAATTTTGTATTTTATTGTATAATTAAGTTAATAATATTCTAAGGAGGCATTTCATGTACTATCTTATAAATCACACCCTTACAGATTGTAGTGCAGAGCAATGTCACGATGCAGCATTTCAGTACGTCGCAATTCTAACTCCTGAGCAATGGCGAAGTCAAAGTGAAGCCTTTGATATGGGAATAGATCTGGATATTTACAATGAAGGCATATTCTCAACAAAGGCTGAAGTTAACTATGACTCTTTAACAGGAACCTTTGTCATCCCTACACAGTCATCAAAAGCAGCAACTCCTCTTAAGTTCGCATTTGCCCTTGATGAAGCCGGAATTGTCTTTATAGATGAAAACGACACCGTTATAAATATCATTAAATCCATTCAGAAAAACAAGAAATGGAAAAAGCCATGTCTTGAAAGGTTTTTCTATGACTTTATGGAATGTCTCATTCATAATGATCTAATGACTTTGCAGAATTATGAAAAAGAGCTTGATAGCATCGAAAGACAAATAATGAATGATGCAGAAGAAGCTCCAATAAGCCGTAACAATGAAATCCGAGGTGATATAAGAGATCTTCGTATCTATTATGAACAGCTTCTTGATATTGGTCAGGAACTTGAAGAAAACGAAAACGGCTTCTTCCAGGAAGAAAATTTAAGATACTTTAGAATGTTTTCAAACCGCGTAGACAGACTCTACGACGCAGCTACTCACCTTAGAGACTTTACCATTCAGCTTAACGACATCTATCAGTCACAGCTGGATGTTAAACAGAACCGAATTATGACTGTCCTTACGGTGGTTACAACCATATTTATGCCTCTTACCCTTATTGCAGGCTGGTATGGCATGAATTTCAGATATATGCCTGAGCTGGAATCACGATACGGCTATCCGACTATAATAATTTTATCGCTTGCTATTATCGTAGGTAGTCTAATATTCTTTAAGGTAAAAAAGATTTTATAGATATTTTGACTTTGGGCAATATTGGTATATCAAAAAAGCTTCAAACCTAGATAATCTACTAAGTTTGAAGCTTTACACATTACTGCTGGCGACCGGAATCGAACTTTTAGTGGTCTCGCAAAGCCGCAGAGAAAGGGGCTTCGCCGGCCTTGCTTTTCTTTTGTACCAAATTTGTACCACTTTTACAATTCCCCCATAATGATTTTCAAAAGATCCACTACACCAATATCTTGTCCGGATTCATATTTCTCAAGTTCAGCCATATCATCTTTTCCAAAAGAAATCAGTCTATCAACCTCATTACTGCCGGTCTCTTTCTTAAAAGAATCAAAGGCATATAGAATGTTTTCTGAATCAAGGCTTGAATAAAAAACAAAAGGAAAGCCATACTTATTGTCATTAGTGACAAGATATGATTTGCCTATATCAGTAACACTATTCCTGATTTCTTTTCCAACCTCTTCTTCAAGCTCTCGAAATGCTGTCACTAATGGTGATAACTTGTTATTATCTGTACTGCCATCCTCACGTATGGCGCCACCAATAAACCTGTCAGAAGGGTCCATAACTCCACCTATTCCCTGAATCTTTCCCACAAATTCTGATCCTACGCCATTTAGCGAAACAAACAGCTTTTTGTCATATGAGACTAATATGCAACCGGCATACATACTTCTACATGCATACTTTCCAAGATCCTTGATCTCACTGTATTTGTAATGAGCATAATCAGAAGGCTCACAGGTTATCGTGACTTTGCCGTCATCATTTTCCATATTGATTACAGAATATAACGCCCCATTAAACATCCCCGGATACTTTGCTGTAAG
>JAILBM010000171.1 GCA_024680925.1 Butyrivibrio sp. | reverse complement strand
TTAAATGTATTAATCGGTACATTTAAAAGCTTTGCATTATTCAAAATCATCTGATAATTAATATCATTATATCCGGGATTCATTACCAAAAATGTAACGTCAAAATTCTTTCTTCCGTGCCTCTCAAGCTCCTGAAAAAGCTTTGCCATAAGCATGGAATCCTTGCCACCCGATATACAGACCGCAATCCTGTCACCATCCTTGATAAGCTCATATTCATTAATAGCCTTGACAAAAGGAACCCAGATGCTCTTCCTGAATTTCTTTATGATGCTTCTCTCCACATCCTTATAAAATGGCTTTTCATCATTAGGATTTTCAATCTTTTCCTTTACGCTCCACCAGGCAAAGGCCGAAAAACCGCTCTCTATACTGTAGATTTCATACCCTTCCCTGCTTAGTTTTCCGGCAATATCATCACTGCGCTTTTCAGTATAACAAAGCAAATATATCGGAATCTCTTTGGAAAGCTGAGGTTCTTCCTTATACCAATCCTCCCAATATATATTTATAGCTCCGGGAAATGTTTCCCTGTCATAATCCTCCCTGGCTCTAAGGTCTATAACAAGCTTTTCCCGGGTGTCTGCAATCATCTCTTCTATCTTTTTTCTATACATTTTTTTCACCTGTATAATCTATTATATTTTAATATTTTGTACCCTGCTTATGTCTGTCATAAGTCCGTGAAACATTTCTCTTCCGTATCACTCTGTCATAAGTCTGTGAAACATTTTTTGCATTTCACTCTGTCATAAGTCTGTGAAACATTTCTCTTCCGTATCACTCTGCCAAAAATCTGCGAAACACTTTTTTGCATTTCACTCTGCCAAAAATCCGTGAAACATTTTTTTGCATTTCACTCTGCCAAAAGTCCGTGAAACATTTGTCTTTTTCTTCCATTTCACATAGCATCAATATTAACTATAAACACCATTAAAAGTCAAGGCTTTTAGAAGTTTAATTATCACAAACCAACCGGCAATTTGACGCAGTAAGAGAAATTCCCCGCCTCTAACCCTTAAAGGCGTAGGTGGGAAGATTTAAAGACAAGAAGTGCCCTGTGTTATTAGCAAGTAGTAAGGCGAACTAAAGAATATCCTGTAAATAGACTCTTTAGCAAAAAAATTCTCTGTGCTGTCTGCTGACAACACAGAGAATCCTATATTTTAATGCATCACTTAGGTTATTTTATTATTATTTTCTAATCCTTACTGCCCTAACCTTAGAGAATTTCGAGTAAACCTTCTTGCCGTTTACTACCTTAAATGTCCTTACTTTTAAGAAATACGTCTTACCCTTCTTTAACCTGCTGAGAGCAACTGTAGGCTTGGCAGATACCTTAATCTTTCTGCCCTTCTTGAAATTCCTACTTAATGCATACCAAAGCTGATATCTTGCACCCTTTACAGCCTTAAGTCTAACTGTTAATCTTCCAGGCTTATTATTCTTTGCCGATAAAACTCTGGATGCTCCGACTTTAGTTGAACCACTATTTCCGTCATCTGCAGCCTGAGTTGCCGCCGGTGTAGCAGGTGCCGCTGATGTACCAGGAGCCGCTGTAGTACCCGGATTAGCTGTTGAACCAGGTGCAGCTGTAGCATTTGCACTTCCTGCAGGAGCTGTTGTCTGAGCTTCCGGAGCTGTACTATCTGCAGGGCTTGTTGTGGAATCGCTTCCAGGATTTGCTGAAGCATCTGCTGAAGCTTCTGCTGTAGCCTCAGCTGAAGCTTTTGGCTCATCACTTGTTGTAGGAGCTGCACTTTCTGCAGGTGCTGTAGTTGTAGGAGCTACTGTTGCAGGTGCATCAGATGTAGGTCTTGGAGTAGATGTGGCACTTGGATCCTTTACAATTGTAATCTTACATGAACTTGTAAGACTTTCATCTGATTTTGCCTTTACTGTTACTTCTACTGTCTTTCCTGCCTTAAGTCCCTTAATTGTAACTGTTTGGCTATTTGCTACTACTGTCTCATCATCACCCGAAATTTCAGCACTAAGTTTATTGCTTACATCCCAAACAAATCCGTCTACTGCATATTCATTAAGAGTAGCCGTAAGTGTAATTGTTTCATTTTCAATAACTGAAGCTTCATTCTTATCAAGTGCTATGGCACTTACAGGTACTACTACATTTACTACCATCGAACCTGTTACACCACCTTCAAGAATGCTACCGTAGTAGATTGTTGCTGTACCTGCACCGACAGCTTCGATAGTTATAAGTCCTGTGTCTGCACCTTCTGTAATCTTAATCACATTTTCATCTGATGATGTCCATACCAACTTCTCTGTTACTTCACCCTCCGAAGATTTCGCAGAACCGCTTAACCTGGTAGTTTCTCCATAGGTAATATTTATTGCACCATCTACTGCTTCTAAGTCTTTCGCAGTAACCTCTGCCTCCTCTACAAGTATATTGTTCTGAATAACAATGGTTACTTCCTTTGTAACTCCACCCTCGTGAACTTCGGTAGAATTTGTTGTTGCTTTAACTTTAACCGTGCCCGGTTCCTTAAGTGTGAGCTTGCCATCCTGTGCAACTGAAGCTAGTTTTTCATTATCTACCGACCAGGTTACTGTATCGGTTGAATCCGTAGGATTATATGAAGCCTTTAAATAATATTCATGCTTTTCATATGCTAAATATACTCCTTGTGCCTCTGTAAGCTTAGATGAAGAATTTTCAGGATCCTCCAAAATATCAATTTTAACTTCTGTTGCAGGGCTGTTTACTATTACATTAACTCTCTTTGAGAATCCCTTTTGAGTATTAAGTGTAATTGTAGATATTCCCGGTTTAATACCTGTAATTCTTACAATTGCCTTATTTCCGACTGTTGCATCTAAGTTAACTACTTCATACTTAAAGTAGGTACTATCTACTGATGTAGCAAATACAACATCATCACATACACTTCCGTCTTTGTTGACTGCTTCGATTAAGAATTCAAGTGTATCATTCTCTACACCTGCCTTATTTACATAAATGTTACCGTCTGAAAGTTCTGTTCCGTCAGCATTCTTAATGGTTACATCGTCTGCTTGTTTGGTAATCTCTTTATCAGCAATATTAAATCTTGCTTCCTGACCGTTAACTCCTCTTACTTCTGTTCTACTTGAAGCCTTGAAGTTTCCTTTACTAATCGGGGTAATTGTTACAACACCTGCATTTACACCCTTATTATAATTATAAGCTGTAGTCTTATTATTGTCTCCATAGCTTACTTCATAATCAACGCCTTCAACTAATACATAATCTCCGAGTCTTACCGTAATTTCAGGAGTAATTAGAGCACTGCAATAATATTGAGTAGGTATTTTATCAATTGTAACAAGTGTTGTATCAGATAAATCCACCTGTTCTATTACGAATGTCTTTGTGATAGTGCCCTTATAATCACCAATACCGGTTATAACAGCAGTTGAATTTTCATTAGATACTGTCTTACTATCAATATTATTTACATATTCTACTTCATAATCTTTATCCCTAACAAGTTCATTTCCATTACATGTAACATTTAATTCAGGCTCTACCTCAGCACCTGTGTAATACTGTGTAGGAATACTTTCAACAACTATTGTTCCTCCACCGTCACTATTATTGGAAATATCTTTCTGAACTATATCAAATTCCACATCAAATGTTCCGGTATAATTACCTTCACCACTGATAGTAACTTTTCCTTTACCCACTTTATCGTTATTGCTATATTCTACTTTGTAATATGTTACTGTAGAGGAATTACTTATCTGAGTAAAGCTTTTACCTTCAATCAACATAACATATAGATTAATTGCAGGTTCAACTTTAGAACCGTTGAATACCTGTTCTTTGATACCCTTTTCAAGCTCATCTCTTAAGAAGCTTACACGATCAGCCTTATACATCTCACCTAAATCAAATGGCTTAATTGAGTATTTATAAGTAAATGAACCTGTAAAGTTGCCCTTACCTGTAACTGTTACTTCATAATCTCCGACATCAGTTGCTCCACCGGTGATTGTGTAATCTGTACCGGCCACAAGAGTTTCGCTTTCTTCGCCTACTGTATAGGTAATCTCAACATTCGGTTGTTGTTTAGTACCGTTATATATAACATCTTCTTTGAGTGATACACTTAACGTCTCATCACTCTCTATATCCTTAATGGATTTTGGCCAAATCTTATATGTTTTACTTATATTTCCTGTATAAAGTTCAGATTCTCCTCCTGTAAATGTAAATGAATAATTACCGACTTTATCTCCATCCTTATGTGAATCAACCTCTGTGTAATCAGTATCTTTTACAAGAGTATAGCTTCCGTCCTTTTTCGCTCTGGAATCAATACCTGAAGAAGTAAGTACAGGATTTATATTCATACCCTTTCCATTTGGAAGATATATATATGAATCATCCGTCTGTGTTGATGTATCCGTATTGATACCTGTAACTGTTACGTAATCGGACATCGGTGCATATACGGTAACTTTACCTTCGGCCCTAACTTTATCCTCTTCCTTACTACCATAAGTAATATTAGATTTTCCTAATTTTTGACCTTTAAATGTAACCTTACTGCTTTCCTTGCCGGCTGTGATAGGTGCAACATTCTCATCTGATGATGTCCATTCAAGAACCTCTGTAATATCATCTATCTGTCTTGTTGCAGTACCATTTAAATTAATGGTTCTACCATACAATACTTTAGCATCCGGATTATCAATTGTAATATTTTCCGCATAGGTATTTGAATTAACGAAAATATTAATCACATTACTTACTCCGCCCGGATAAACCTCTGACTTATTTGTTATTACCTTTACTTCGACAGTACCTGTATCAAGAGTCTTAAGAAGTCCATTCTCATCAATAGTTGCTATACTATCATCACTTACAGACCATGATACTGTATCTGTGGAATTAGATGGTGTAAGAGAAGCACTTAATTGGTATTCATGATTTTCATAAACAGAATACAACTGATTTGATGCTGTAACCGTCTTTTCATTGTATACATCATATACGCTTGTACCTACTTTAGTAGCAGGACTGTTTACTACTACTACTATATCCTTTGTAAAGCCCTTTTGTGTAGCAAGTGTAATCTTGGTTGTTCCCGGATTAAGGCCTGAAACAATCAAAGCAGCCTTATTACCCTTAGTTGCATCGAGGTTTACTACCTCACATTTATAATAGCTTTGTCCTACATATGCGTTAGCGAATACTATATCCTCACATTCACTACTATCTGAGTTAACCGCTTCTATATAGAAAGTAAGTGTACTGTTATCAACTCCTGATTTGTTAACATAAATCTTACCATCTATAAGCGCAGATCCATCAGATTGTACTATTTTGACATCATCTGCCTTCTTGGAAATATTTTTCTTAACAATATTAAAGCTTGCTTCCTGACCTTTAATCTTTCTTACAGCTGTCGTTTCGGTAGCCATAAAATTGCTATTTGAAACCGGCACAATTGTTACAATTCCACCATCCTCAATATTGTAATTTAAGGTTGAAGAACTGTCTGCAGAGCCGTAAAGTACTGTAAAGTCAGTATTTTCAATAAGACTATATTTACCTAATGATACTGTCACATCCGGTGTAATCTTAGTATTACAATAGTATTGATCAGGAATCGGATCAATTGTTACATCCTTTAAATCTGCCTGAACTATTGTAAAAGTAGTTGTCTTTTCACCTTTATAATTACCGATACCGGTAACAGTAACCTTAGATGTTTCACCGGATACTGTTTTAGTATTGATATTATTTGAAAATGCAACAGTATAATCTGTTCCTTTAACAAGTTCCACACCATTAGATTTAACCGTTAAATCAGGCTCTATTTCAAAACCTGTATATGTCTGAGAAGCAATGGAGGCAATTGTGGTACTTCCACCACCATCACTGTCATCGGAAATATCTTTTTGGACAATTTCAAAATTGATTTTAACGGTTCCCTTGTAATTTCCCTGACCTTCAATTGTTACACTTCCTGTTCCTACTTTATCATTATTGGTATAAAGAACTGTATAAGAATTAGGATTTGCAAGGGCAGTCCAAGTAGTACTATCCTCAATTAACTTTGTATAAACATTAACTTTAGGTTCAACCTGACGACTGTTAAATGTCTGATCAGCGATTGTCTGTACAACATCATTATTTGATAAGCTGACTCTCTCATCAGTAAACATCGCACTTAAATCAAACTGTTCTATTGTATAATCAAATGTAAATGACCCCGTAAATGTACCTTTACCTGTTACAGTTATCTGATAATCTCCGGCATCCCTATTACCGCTACCTACAGTATAATCTATACCCTCTTCAAGAGTTTCACTCTCGCCATTCTTAGTATATACAATATTAAGCGTTGGCTTTTGTACAGTACCATTGTAAACCAATGTACCGACCTGACTTACACTAAGCTCGTTATCAGTATCAATACCACTTAAATCCTTAGGGAATATACGATATTCCACATATCTGTATGTATTTTGATTTCCTGTAGTAGTTGTATAAAGACCATTAGGTCCACCGCCAAATGTATATCTGAACACTCCTATTCCTGCTCCGTCTGTGTGAGAATCGACAGCAGTATAGTCTTCTCCTTCAACAAGAACATATTTATTGTCTTCACCTGCTCTGGAGTCAATTCCATCAGAGGTAAGAACCGGAGTAAGTCCCAAAGATACACCATTAGGAAGATAAATATACGAATTTTCATCAACTGTAGTAGATGTATTGGTATTAATACCGGTAACTGTAATCTTGTCATCCTTAATAGGTGCTGTAAC
>JAILBM010000147.1 GCA_024680925.1 Butyrivibrio sp. | reverse complement strand
GTCAAGATCTGAATCGATAAGTTCCTGAGCTGTAAATGTTTTAGCTACACTATAGTCTGTATCGCTTTCTGACTTCTGGTAAACTGTATAACTTACTGCATCATCAACTGTTCCAAATGAAAGAAGGAAGCTAGCTGTTGTACCATCAAATGAAAGCTCTGTAATTGCAAGATTAGATGGAGCTGTAAGAAGGCTTGTGATTGTCATACCATTGATGTAATTATTTGAGCCGCCTACTACTATATTGAGCTGTCCATCTGTTACTGCAACTGTTCCAGTGCAGCTTCCAAGAGCCTGCTTAGTTGAGATAGTTCCAAATGATGTTCCTTCTGCTGTGTAAGAAACTTTAATTGTACTTGTTCCTGAGAGAAGGTCACATGCATAAATTGTTACTTCGTATGATCCGTTAGGAAGATCTACTGCAAATTCACCTGTTCCAAGGTTGAAATCATCAGCCATATCTGAAGAAGCTGCATTTCCGTTTCCACTTCTGTAACGGCCATTTCCAGGAGCTGTAATCCATCCATAACCAAGGCTTGAATCATAAGTCTGGTTCTGTTTTACTCCTGTCCAACCATCCATTGTTGGTGAATCATTATAGTTAAAGTCAAATTTAAGTCCGGCTTCCTTTGTTGAAACTGTAATAATTTCTGAAAGTTCGCCTGTTCCGAAGCTGTTCCATCCTGCAATTGCATAAGCATATGTAACACCGGAGTCGCAACTGGAATCTGTATATTTAACCTTTGTTGATACGGAATACTTTTCAGCATCTGCAAAATCAACATCTTCAACTGTCTGACCATCTTCAAGAGCCTGACGATAGATGTAGTACATCTCTGCACCATCTACTGCATCCCACTCAAGAGTTACGCTTGTAGCACCTACGCTAGTGCTCTCAAGTCCTGTAACCTGTGCAGGAGCTTCTGTTGCTGTGCTGATTACAACAAGATTTGCAAGTGCATCAAGCTGATCATTAAAGTTTAATGCATATTCGTTATCAGTCTGACTTGCAAAATCAACTATGCCCTGTGCTACAGCCTGTGAGAACTTATAAGCACCATACCACTGAAGATGAGTGCAGTCTGAAGAACCACCTGTGTAAGCACCCTCTGTGTAATCACCTGCTTCAACGCCGCAAAGGAAGAGTGCCTTAGCACCTTCTGCTCCAAAGCTTTCGCAGATATCACATGAACGAGCTGTTAAATCGATAAGTGGAATGTCATATTCTGCAGCAAGTGAAATCATAACCTGACGGTATGCTTCAAAATTGCTTGACCATGTAACATTACCATCTGAATCTTCTGAATAGCTATATCTTGCAACAGGAGTTACAAGAATAGGTGTTGCACCTCTCTGATAAGCAGCTTCTACATACTGCATAATGTATTTAGAGAAATCGCTGCTTGAAACATAACGGTTAGGTCTTGAATATGTTGCATCGTTATGTCCCCACTGAACAAAGAGATAATCACCAGGCTTTACATCTTCGAGAAGGTCTTCAAGTTTTCCTTCTGCAATAAAGCTGCTGGATGAACGTCCACCAATTGAACGGTTAGAAACAATTACGTTCTCTGTTTCATAAACCTGAGCCTGTGAATAATCACAATCCTCTTCTTCACGCTCTTCAACGGCTTCGCCAAACCATTCACTAAATACCTGGCCCCAACCTGTCTGTGGGTAATAATATGAATCATATGTCTGTACTGTTGAATCAGAAGCTACAAAAACTGTTGGCTTTGATCCAGCTTCCTGAGTCTTAAGACGTGTAACCTTTACTTCTGAAAGATATACACTCTGCTCAGTTGCATCATCAATAGTTGTTGCTGAACTTCCTGAAAGGAATTTAAGATTCAGCTGACCATCAACCAGGTTTGCCTCATAAGTTGTTGTAACTGACTCTCCAGCTGCAACAGTTATGTCTGATGCCTGAGTAATATCTTCAGCTTCTAAATAAGCTGTATAATCTGAATCTGTTGGGTTTGTAAGAGTAACCTCTACTTCATAATCTGCATTGTATAAATCAATATCAAGTGTAGATGTATTTTCATATGTATAAACACCATAGCCTGATGATTCTGTTTCTGTCCAAACCTTACTCTTTACAGTTACATAAGAATCAGAATCTGAAACATTACTTGCTGAACCGGATGTCACATTAGCAACACGAGGATAATATACATTATTTACCCAGCCATCTGCTTCTGTGTTGTAATCAACATCGCTGAAGCCATAACCTGTTTCTTCAGAATAAAGAGATTCTGAACTAACTTCCTTATCTGTTCCGAACTTGAAATCAACAATGACAGTATCTTCTGTGAAGTTCTCATATCCATCTTCACCCTGTTCTATTGCCATTTCTTTAGTTTCTTTTTCTGTTGTCTTTTCTACTGAGCTTGCAGAGCTTGCTGCGTCTGATGAGTCCTCTGAGCTTGCTGCATCTGCTGCATCTTCTGAGCTTGCAGAGCTTGCTGCATCTGATGAATCCTCTGAGCTTGCCTCATCTGCTGCATCTGTATTAACCCCGGTAGATGCTTCGCTTGCAGAATCATCCTCATCGTCATCATCTGCATCTGATACATCTGAGCCACCTGCTGCATTGTCTGTTTCATCCATGCTTGCGCCACTGTTAGCATTATTTGAAGTATCATCTGTTTGTTGTGAATCATCAGCTGAACTTTCTGCTGAACTTGATGTTTCCGCTGTGCTTGAAAGTGTAGCTGCCTCTGCAGCATATGAAGTAATGGATGAACCCATCACCACACTTGAAGCCGTCATGGAAACACTTGTGATAAATGCCAATGACTTAACTGCTAAATCACGACATTTTTTTGATTTACGCGCGCCTTTAACAAAGCGACGGTAATCGTCGTTCTTCTGGTTTTTCCCCATGAAATTTTCCTCCTCCCGCTTGCCACAAATCAATATAATCGTTTTCTCTTAGAAAAAATGCATATTCATCCCCACCTTTATACAAGGTTTTTGAACATTTTTTCTAAGTCCCCTCATAGAAAACCATCAATTTGTAACAAACATTTTGAATTTGCTTTATTCATTTTATCTATATCTACCAATTTTTACAATGCATTTTAATAATAATGTTTTGCAATTTCGACTTTTTAAGTTTTTTAAGTCAAGAAGTTTACTCCAAAAAGAAAAACTCTCTACGTTAGACGCATTTCTAACATAAAGAGTTTCCTTAGAATTTATTTAATTTAATCAATTATAAAGCCTTTATTCTGTCTACTGCTTTTACTGTGTTTTCATAGCTTCCAAAAGCTGTAAGTCTGAAATAGTGCTCACCACTAGGACCAAATCCCGATCCCGGAGTTCCAACTACTCCCGCTTTATCCAAAAGATAATCAAAAAACTCCCACGAAGTCATATTATCAGGAGTACGAAGCCATATATACGGAGCATTTTTTCCACCTGAAACTGTGTATCCGGCTTCCTTTAAGCCTTCAAGAATGTATGAGGCATTCTTCATATAATAAGCAACTTGTTCTTTGATCTGCTTCTGACCTTCTGCACTGTAAACTGCTTCTCCGGCCTTCTGAATAATATAAGGCGCACCATTATACTTTGTTCCGTGCCTTCTTGCCCAAAGGCTGTGCACTTCCACATCCTTATATCCATCATATGTATTTGTCTTTACCTTAAGATCATGGGGTATAACTGTAGCTCCAAGTCTTGTACCTGTAAATCCGGCATTTTTTGAAAAGGACCTAAGCTCTATAGCGCAGGTTCTTGCGCCTTCACATTCAAATACTGAATGTGGTACATCGCTATCTGATATATAAGCTTCATAAGCAGCATCATAAATAATTACAGCTCCTACCTTATTTGCATAATCAACCCATTCCTGAAGCTTTTCTTTAGATATCGTTGCTCCGGTAGGATTATTTGGGAAGCATAAATATATAAGATCCGGAATTTCTGCCGGAAGCTCAGGAGCAAATCCGTTTTCTGCAGTACATGGCATATAGATTACATTACTCCATACTTCAGTATCAAAGTTATATTCTCCGGTCCTTCCTGCCATAACATTCGAATCCACATAAACAGGATATACAGGATCACAAACAGCTATTTTACAATTCTTATCAAAGATTTCCTGAATATTTGCAGAATCACTTTTGGCACCGTCTGAAATAAATATCTCATCTGCTGCAATATCACAGCCACGAGCCTGGAAATCATTTTGTGCCATGGCACTTCTCAAAAACTCATATCCAAGATCCGGTGCATATCCGTGAAAGGTTTCTGCACTTGCCATTTCATCTACAGCTTTATGAAGAGCATCTATTACAGCAGGACATAATGGCTGAGTAACATCTCCGATACCAAGTCTTATTATTTCCTTTTCAGGATGTTCTGCCTGATATGCAGATACTTTTTTTGCGATATTTGAAAACAGATAACTTCCCGGAAGCTTTAAATAATCTTCATTTAATTTAAACATATTTTTTATTTTCTCCTTAAATATTAACGTCACCCTCGAAAACGGTAGTGGCAGGTCCGGTCATAAATACAGTCTGTTTTTCTCTGTCCCATTTACATACAATGTCTCCGCCGAGAACATGGACAGTTATCTCATCCTCTGTTTTATCATTCAAAACACAGGCAACTACTGTTGCACAGCAGCCGGTTCCGCAGGCAAGGGTTTCACCTGTTCCTCGCTCCCATACTCTCATATGTACGTTTTTGGAATCATCAATTACAACAAACTCTGTATTTGTACGATTAGGGAAAAACTCATGATTTTCAAAATATGGTCCAACCTTTTCAATCTCAAATTTTCCCAAATCCGTTCCCTGAGGTAAAAAAACAACTGCATGAGGGTTACCCATTGAAACACAGGTTATTCTGTATTCCTGCCCCAAAACTGATATTGGATAATCTACTATTTTATCAAGTTTCATCACCTTTTCATCTACAGCCACAGGAACTTTTGCCGGCTCAAGAATCGGTGCATTCATATCAACCTTTACTTTAGTTACTTTTCCGTCAGTTACAGTAAGGTCCAAAATTTTAACTGCACCTGCGCTTACAATATTAAGCTTATCTTTATCAGTCATACCATGGTCGTATACAAACTTTGCAACGCAGCGTATTCCATTGCCACACATTTCAGCACGAGTTCCATCCGCGTTATACATTTCCATCTCAAAGTCAGCAGATTTGTCAGGGACGGGATTGACAAAAATAACACCGTCTCCTCCAATTCCAAAATGTCTGTCAGAAAGCTTTCTGACTATTTCAGGCTTTTTATCCGCTTCAATGTGCTCTGCTGCTCCATCTACATATAAATAGTCATTTCCGCAGCCTTCCATTTTTGTAAAATGCATTATTTTTCCTCCATTTATGAAAAAACGGCGCACATCACCCTAGATGATATACGCCGTTGTATACTAACAAATATTAAACTTTAATACACTAATGTTGTCAAGTAAATATTTTATGCCTCATTTTCTGCTGCAATAAGAGCCTGTGCTATAACCTGATCCATATTGTAATATTTATACTGTCCAAGACGACCGCCAAATATTACTCCCTTGAATTCATCTGCCATTTTCTTATATTCAGCATATAAATTATTATTCTTGTCATCATTCATTGGATAATAGGGTTCATCTCCCTTTTTCCAGTTAGCAGGATACTCCCTGGTCACTACAGTACCATGGCCTTTACCATACTCAAAATGCTTATGCTCAATGATACGTGTGTATGGGATTTCTCTTTCAGTATAATTAACAACTGCATTACCCTGGAAATTATCCACTTTTGGCATTTCCTCAGTTTCAAATCGAAGTGACCTGTACTCAAGATTTCCAAGCTTATATCCAAAGAACTCATCGATCATTCCTGTAAATACTATTTTGCCAAAGCTGTCTCCGCTTTCCGATGCAAAAGGCTTACAAGGTACACCGTCTTCCATTTTAATAAATTCATAAAAATCAATGCCGGTACGTACTTCAATACTTCCCTTTGGCACATTATCACTGTCATCTTCACAGGATTTCATACCCAGCATCTTCTCTACCATGAGTGTATATCCACCCATTGGTATGCCCTGATACAGGTCATTAAAATAGTTATTATCATAAATAAATCTAAATGGAAGTCTTTTGATTATAAATGCAGGGAGATCTTTACAATCACGTCCCCACTGCTTTTCTGTGTAGCCCTTAACCAGCTTGGTATAAATATCTCTACCCGCCAGACTAAGTGCCTGCTCTTCAAGATTGGCAGCTTCAAATTCAGCCTCTTCTGAAAGGCCTCTTTCCTTTTTGATCCTGCTTATTTCTTCATTAGACTGCTTATCAATTATAGCCTTTGCTTCATCGGGAGTCTTTATGCCCCACATCTTACTGAAGGTATTCATATTAAAAGGCAGATTGTATAACTCGTCTTTATATACCGCCATCGGAGAGTTTATGTAATTATTAAACTCTGCAAATTTGTTTACATACTTCCATACTTTCTTATCCGAGGTATGAAAAATATGGGCACCGTACTTGTGTACGTTAATGCCCATATTATCATATGTATATATATTGCCGCCGATGTTGTCTCTGCGGTCGATAACTAGTACTTTTTTACCCGATCTAGCCATCTCATGTGCAAACACAGCTCCAAATAAGCCTGCGCCTACAACCAAATAGTCGAAATTCATAAGTTTCCCCCTGTGGGTAAAAGATGATTAAATTTTAAGTCTGTTTTCAAGCCTTATATTTTTCAAGTGAAGCAAAATCGCTCATAAGATCAAGAACCTTTTTGCGACCAGACTTATTAAGCTTCACATACTGCTGCATTACACGATTTTCTACGATCTTATCGCCAAGATCTGCGCCTTTTTCAAGAGATGTAAAATCAACCGGATTAAGATTAAGTTTGTCACACATTCTAATAACTGTACCGTAAGCCATACCCTCGATTCCCCTATCAAGAGCTGTTACTAATGTACTGTAAGGAATAGACATTTCAAGTGCAAACTGTCTAACACTCTTATACTGACCTAAAATCTCCTTCTTTAGTATCTCTGCTTTTGTCATGATGCTACCTCCTATCTAGATTAAAAACAATTGCATTCCAAAAGACGAAAAATTCTCTTCGGTGCTAGATAAGTATACAACATGAACGTTTTTTCGTCACTTCCTTTTTTCTTAAAATTTGTAATAAATTTTTATTAACAAATATAACTTTTTTGAGCACAATCACGAATTTATGAATCTACGTATAATTTTATGAAAACTTTCACATTTTCTTCACATTTTACCGTTATAGTTAATTTCTTTTTTTGATATTACATATGTCAAATTATCGTTTTAAGACATACATGTCATACAGATGATAACGATATATCATATACCTAAAATCTGTCTTTTTTTGCTCTCATACTCTTGTTGTGTGAGTATTCCCTCATCATACAATGCTTTCAGTTTTCTCAGTTTTTCGTCATCAAATTCTTCTTCGCTATGACTAAGGGCTTTTACGTGCTCATTCAGATAGCTGAACACTTCTGTAAATTTTTCTCTGGGAATTACAAAAATATTGTGATTATCATCCTTCTCAACAATATCTATGTTGCCCATTTTCTTTTCAACCTTTTTTACATCATTAAAACTAATCAGTGTAGTCTTATTGTTGGCACCGGTTATAAATTCCACTCTGTTGGCATATATATACAAGGTTCCGTTCAAAAAGCCTGTGGTGGTTTTTATTTCATACATCGCCTTATTATTACCGGCTCTCATTTCAGCTATAACACTAGGGTCCGCCTTGGTTCCTACTGCATTGGGATTTATCTCGGTAGCTGAGGAGGCTGCATTTTCTACAGATTTCACCTTGCCATCCTTAACGGTAAAGTTAATCCTTGGTGTGAGGACTGTTTCTATAAGCCCGGAAAGAGTATTATACTCAGCTTCAATCATAGTATTCTGATTAATATTTAAATCTATGGTTTTCTCCCGTATCTTAAAAATGAACTTTATACTATGCCATCCCGGATCTATATTAAGCACAAGCTTTTCTGCACTTCGAATATAATATACTGCCTCTTCATCAATAAATACTGTCATTGCAGGATTATCATCAAATCTTTGACCTTTTCTGACAATAGTAAGTTTTATCTGCTGTGTATTAGTCAGCTCTGCTCCGCAAAACGGACAAAACTTAAATTTATCTCCGGCATTCTTCCGGCATTTTGGACATATCATATATAAATATAACCTCCGTCCTTTTTTAAAATATGATCAAATTTATCATGTACTATTTGAGCATGCTCTTGTAAAAAAGTATCAGAAACTATTATATAATCAAAAAAATCTTCACTCCAGGACAACTGCATCATCATAGGATCACCAACTAAAAGCTCTATCCCGCCTCCGCCACAAGCCGCTCTGCCAATCGAAGCTATAGCAGGAGAGCTCTCAATTCCGGCAACATAAGCATTTGGAAAAATATATTTTATCGTTCCCAAAGTTGCCCCAAATCCACATCCTATTTCAAGAATTCGTAGTGGAAAAGCTGTTATTCTTGCAGAAATATCAGCTTTAGGATCAACTCCTTCCACTTTACTCCTGGCTCTTTTTTTAGATACCTTTTTTGCAGTTCTGGCAAAAAGCTCTACAACAGCATCGTCATCAGGACATGAATAAGCCCAGATATCAAAACCCCACTTATTTTCAAACTTTTTTCTGGAAGCTTCCATTGCATCAGCCTTATCTTCAAAGCCTTTACCGCCGTAATGATAAACATAACTGTTATGACAAAGGAACTGTCTGTAGCCTGCCATGGCAAGTCTTATACCAAGATCATCATCCTCAAAATAGCCGGGAGAAAATCTTGTATCCAGAAGATCCCCTTCCATCATTATATCCATTAAAGCCTGTCTCTTTATCAAAAGAGCAAATCCAGTAAGCCTTTGTCTGTCTTCATATTCATGATACAAATCAGGTCTTAGAACCTGAACACGATTCACAAAAGCCTCATAGCTTATATCTGCCCCTTCAGGTTTAAATGCCAGCGCGATTTTTTCCTGCCTGTCCAGCTGGCAGGTTTTAATAGCAACAGAATCAGCAATAACCTTGGCAGAGAGATTAACTGTAGTTCCGTTTTCCTTGGTAGTATATACATCTATGGTCTGCAAAGTAGCATTTGAAGACATAGCTCCCGTTGCTCCCACATCTCTATTGTCATATAAACCCATTCTTAGCCAAAATAATGCATTCGGTGTCAAAATGGCATCGTTATTTAAAAGAAGAACATCATTTTCAGGATTGCAATTTCTCACTCCGATATTGCAGCCTTCCGGATATCCCAGATTTTTCGGATTTTCTATAAGTACAATATCATCCTGTTCCTGTAGATATTTCAAAACTCCGTCTGTGGAAGCATTATCCACCACAACAATCTGATAATTATCCTCCAGCTCCGATCCTCGTATTGCTCCAAGGCACTGTTTCATATAGTCAATATCATTATAAGAAACAATCACTATTGAAACTCTTCTTACCTTCATGGTAGGTACTATCTGCAATTCCTTAAGATGCTTGTTAGTCATTTTTATATCTTCTTCAATTTCAGCATTTGGAGTTTCATAGTATTTTTTTACCATGTAAAAAAGAGCTCGTTCAAAACACAGATAAGCTTTATTAATATTACTCATCTGCAAATGATATGCCCCTAACATATAAAAAAGTTCATAATTTTCAGGATCAGTCTGAAGTCCGTCTGCTATAGCTTCCAGTTCATCCGAAAGATTTCCGGCCTCCTCAAAAGCTGATGCCTTTACAACATCACCGTTCATGTCCCCTCCAACAAAATATCGAATTAACGTAAAAAGATATGGCATAATTATATCATAAGAGCCGGTCATTATAACACATGACCGGCTCAAATATTATTTTTTTATATCTATTTTATTCAAAATTTAATTTTTAAGCTCATCTCTCTTAGCTTTGGAATTTATGGCTTTAATTTTAACAGCCTTAAGATCCTCAACGGAAAAATTATATTTCTTATTGCAAAACTGACAGCATAGCTCTACTTCCTTACCATCGGAAATCATATCATCCAGTTCCTTACTGCCAATAAGCATCAGAGCCCTTTCCACCCTGTCCTTATCACAGTTACAATAAAACCTGACAGGCATTTCTCCTGTAAATTCCACATCAAAGCCTTCCAGTATAAGCTTTAACATTTCTTCAGGAGTATGTCCGGCTCTTAAAATATCTGTAACTGATTTTATCTTTGTGAGATTTTCTTCAAGCTTTATAATTGTTTCTTCTAAGGCTCCCGGCATAAGCTGGATAATAAATCCACCTGCTGCCATAACCTTTCCCTCAGCATCCACCAGAACACCAAGTCCTACTGATGATGGTGTCTGTTCTGACTCTGCAAAATAATAGGTAAGATCCTCCGCTATTTCTCCTGTGTAAAGTCCTACGGTTCCTACATAAGGATCCTTAAGTCCGGTATCTCTTATAACCGTCAGTGTGCCTTTTCCTACACCGCCTCCAACATCGAGATGATCATTGGCATTATGAGGCAAAACTACATCTGTATTAACTACATAGCCCTTAACATTGCCCTTATTGTCCGCTGTGGCAAGTAGTCCTCCAAGAGGTCCGTCTCCCTCAATTCTTACTGTGATAAGGTCCTTTTCATTTTTAAGCATATCACCCATCATGACAGTACCGCTTAAAAGTCTTCCAAGAGCTGCCGTAGCAAGAGCTTTAGTATCATGAGCCTTCCTTGCCTCTTCCACCAGATTCCCTGATGTAATTGCAAATGCCCTTATCTGAGCATCCGCTGCAGTTGCTCTTACCATATAATCCTTTTTACTTTCTGTATTCGACATATTCATTCCTTTTCCAATACTATATTCTTAGGATTTATTTTTTCCCTGTTCTTTGGCAATTATATAAATCCTCTCACTGTTTTCATCCGGTTCTTTATGGGTATCTGCATCAATTGCCTTAATAAATATCATCCCGGACTTATCCACAAAATTCTTCATCTCATCAAGGGTATATCCACGTTGCAGGTGGGTTTCTATGGATCTGGCAAATCTGTTATTTTCTGCATCCGTAGCGGCAAAAATGGTCAGATCATACTCATTTATATGAGTATCCTCATTATAATAATTTTCCCATATAAAGCTGCAATCTTCCCTATTTTCAGCAATGGTGGTATCACCAATCACATCACGGTATTTGTGCAAAGTATTAAAATCAAATATAAATATTCCACCGGGGTAAAGAAAGTTATTAACAAGCTTAAAGGTATCTATTATATCCTCATCTTCAGTAAGATAATTTACACTGTCACAAACACTGACAAAGGTTCCGGCAGTGCAATATAAATCTATCTCTCTCATATCCTGACAAAGATATAATATTTCATGCCCTGATCTATCTTTTTTGTCTCTTGCAATATTGAGCATCTCATCAGAGAGATCGATGCCTATCATATCATATCCAAGGGATGCCATTTCCTCCGTAAATGCCCCTGTTCCGCATCCAAGCTCTACAACAAGATTGCGCTCCTGCATAAGTGCTGTTTCTTCAGTTACTTCCTCACTGCTGTTTGGATCAAAGGTAGTTCCCTGTTCATAAGGCGCAGAAATACCATACTCCTTTATAAGAGAGGCAATATATGCTGCCCATTTTTTATAAGGAGTTTCATCCATAAATGTATCATAAACTTTTGCAAAATCTGTATAAGCTTCCATACATCCCATTATAACAAAAAACTGTGCATAGTCTATAAACTACGCACAGTAGATATTAAAACTAAAAACAAGTTGTCTTTGCTATCAGAATCCAAGAACGGCGCCAACTCCCAGGTAACTTACAACACCCATTATAATACCTGCAAGTAATACTCCAAGCATTACAGCTGCCACACTTGATTTAAAATCCATATCAAGGATACTTGCAGCCAGAGTACCTGTCCATGCTCCTGTACCGGGAACAGGAATACCTACAAATAAGAGAAGTGCGAGAAACAATCCTCTTCCTGCCTTTTCCTGAAGCTTTTGTCCACCTTTTTCACCTTTTTTAAGACAAAAGGTGAAAAACTTACCGATCACCGGCTTATCTGCCCCCCATTCCAAAACCTTTCTGGCAAAGAAAAAGATAAAAGGAACAGGTATCATGTTTCCGATAATACAGATAATATATGATTGTAAAAGAGGAAGCTGATAAACCTGTGAAATCGGGATAGCTCCTCTAAGCTCAATAAGCGGCACCATAGAAATTAAAAAAATCGTCAAATACTTTTTGAACATGATAAATCTCCATAATTAAATATTAAATAATCTGCTTTTAAGTACAACAGAGGCTATTATACCAAATAGTCATAGTTTGTTGCAACCATAATAAAAGACTGTATCTGAATCCGATTACCTAAGACAAATCAAAATCTCTGCAATCTGTTCCAAATACAGTCCTCTTAAATATTTATTTAATATACTCACCAAGAACCTTTATCAGCTCATCCATCTCATCATCTGTTCCAATGGTGATTCTAAGATAATCACTGATTCTGTCCTTATTCCAGTGTCTTACATAGATTCCTTTTTGCTTAAGCATTTCAAAAAGCTCATCCCCTGAATATTTTTCATGCTTTGCAAATATAAAATTACTCATGGAATCAGGGAATGTAAATCCAAGATCTTTTAATGCCTTTTTGGTACGTTCCCTTGTTGCAATAATCTTTTTTACAGTTGCTTCAAAATATTCTTTATCCTGAACAGAAGCTGCACCGGCTTCAATGGATGGTCTGTTCATAGTATAGGAGTTAAAAGAGAACTTGGCATCCTGCAAATAACCTATAAGCTTTTTGGAACCAAAAGCATATCCTATACGCATTCCAGCCATAGCTCTGGACTTTGAAAAGGTCTGCACCACAAGAAGGTTTTCATACTTATCTATTAAAGGAAGTACGCTTTTTCCTCCAAAATCGATATAGGCCTCATCAATAATAACCACTACATCCGGATTATGTTCAATTATGTCTTCTATTTCAGATATATCCTCAAAAACTCCTGTAGGAGCATTGGGATTAGGAAAAATAATTCCTCCGCTTGGAGTATAATAATCTTCCTTTTTTATTCTAAATTCATCATCCAACGGCATCTGTTTATAAGGTATATGATACAGCTCTGCCCATACATCATAGAAGGAATAAGTAATATCCGGAAATAATATAGGCTTATCTGAATTAAAAAAGGTCAAAAATGACATTGAAAGAACATCATCAGAACCTACACCCACAAAAACCTGATCCTTTGGAACATTATAATAATCGGATATGGCACTTACTAATGCTCCTGCTTCGGGATCCGGATACAAACGAAGAGTATCATAATTAAATTTATCTATTATTTCCTGAACCTTTGGTGCCGGCGGATATGGGCACTCATTGGTATTTAACTTTATAACTTTTTTCTGCGGCTGCTCACCCGGAACATAGGGTACAACCTTTCTTACATAATCTTCCCAGCTCATTTAACAACTCCTAATCTATCAAATAAAAAAGTGGTGCATCCGAATCACTTTACTACGGTACACCACTAAATTATATAAAGCTATTGTTTTAAAAGCAAGCACTATTGTTTATAGTAGCTTGTCAATCTACCAGTTCACCCTCGTAATATACCGCCTGTTCTTCATTTCCAAGCATTCTGTAACAGGACACAAGTTTTCTTACAGGCATTTCAGAACCTTTCTTTATATCAATTATAGGTTCAGTTTCATAGGCGGCATTATAATACCAAATTATAGCTTCATCTATATCTCCATGATTTTCATAATAATTTCCCAGTTCGTAACATACCTCGCTTGAACTTTCAGAAGCTATATCTTTTATGGCATATTTTAAAAGCTTTTCGATATCATCCTTCAAAACTGCCAAATGCACAAGTATAACACTGGCTTGTTTTACATCATCAAGGCTTCTGTTATCATCAAGACATACCTGTTCAAAAAATTCCTCAGACTTATAAAAATCCTCATCTGTTCCGGCCATCATAAGCTCCCTTGCATACATTCCCAGCATTCTGGAAGATATTGGCTCGCCTTCACCTATTTGCTTTCTAAACAGTGACAGATCTCTTGCCGCATGATTTTCGGATGGATAATGCATAATTTCCACATCACTGTCAAAGACTACAGGATTAAGTCTTACCTTTTCATGGATTCTGTCTTCCCATACAAAATTTCTGACCCTCTTATATAATTTAGGTCTGTACTCCTTATCGTAATTGTAGACAGTCTGATAAGCCAACTGGTTACAATAATACATCTGTACAATATCCACTTCCGGATTATCCGAAAGGGCTTCTTTTACAAATCTGAATCTTTCTATATTTTCTTCATCAAGTTCCTCATCAGCATCTGCTGAGTATATGTATTCACAACTTGCTTTTGAAAAAGCAAAATTCCTTGCTGCAGCAAAATCTTCGCACCACTCAAAGTCATATATCTTAGCACCAAAGCCTTGTGCTATTTCCTTGGTTTTATCGGTGGAGCCTGTATCCACTATAATAATTTCATCTGCCAGTGTTTTCAGGCAATCAAGACATTTTGCAAGCCTTTTTTCTTCATTTTTTACTATCATACACACGCTGATGGTTGACATAGACTTATCCTCCGGGAACGACTTATATAATCAGTAATAAATATATGTAATTGAATACAATTTCCTTAGATGATAAAATATCTCTGTTTAAAGCTAATTTAGCCCTATGCTACTTTTACATTATAGCATGTATTACCCATTGATGTGCTATTATTTCGGCTATTTTTCTACTTTTAAATGTTTTCCTGACTATAATAAAGTAAGGAGTGTTTTCTTATATTTGATTACCGATAATATGTTTAAGCTTTATAAAAAAATTTTTTCAAAAAAAATTCAAATGATGACTTTGTCTGCAATACCATTTTTACTTTTGGGTTGTGGGAATACTTCTACAAACAGTGCAGTAATAGATTATTCAAGTCCTGTATCAGTTACAGACGCAGCAGAAAAAAGACCTGAAAAGAGCGATAGTTCCATCACCTTTGACGGTTCTCCAGCCATAAAAAAAGCAGATATACTTGTGGATAGCTCTGATATAGAACAGACAGCAGAAAACTATCAGGTAGCATTTAATCAAATGTCCGCCTTAAGTGTCCCTACCTATATAACCGAATATGATGGTCTTTATTTCATTGTTGACTGTTATCATAGTCAGGTCATATATTCTGATAGCATAAGTAATCCTCTTACGGAATGGATGATAATGACAGATACCGTAAATCAGGCACACACCATTGCCAGCGACGGAGACGTGTATCTCATAGATGATACAGAAAACAACAGAGTTCTGGTCTATGAAAAATGCGGACGCAAGTTCATTAATACTCAGGTTTTCAATGACATAGGTACAAGACCGCATTTTACAACCTATGACGAATACTCAGACACCTTCTACACCTGGAGCTCCGCAACCGGAGAGCTATACTGTTTTAAGCATTCACAAAATGACAATACCATGTATCTGACCGAAATTCGCTCAATCGAAAAATTAAACGGTGTATATGTCAGATCCTTTACCATCGTAGGTGATTATATTTACTTTGTATCCGGTGTATCTGCTGCCTCTGCTTCTCCTACTATTTTATGTTGCAGACTTGATACCCTTGATATAGTAGCAGAATATGAAGTTCCGGACTCCATGGCCGGTATGGTTCAGATAACACCTATAGGTAACTATTTTTATATAAGCATCTCTACAGACATTAACGGAAGTCAGGATTATGCCACTCTTATACGAACAAAGAGCCTTGAAAATCTCATGACAGGGGATTATGAAGATATTTACAGTACCTACTTTGTAGGAGGCGGAACTCCCTACTATATGTCACAAATCAATGATTTATATTATCTTACTGAGCACAGACTTCCCGCACATTCTATCTGGAGTTTCAGTATTACAGATGACAATATAGAAAATGTAACCACAATATACTAGCTTGAAACTTTTTATGACTTTTTGTCGCTTTGCTCCAAAAGTCATGCAAATAGGCCATTTGAAGGCGACTAACGTCGCAGGGCCTATTTGCCTCTTGAATCATATTCTTACGAAACCCGCAGTAAATGCGGATTTCTGTAATTAACGTA
>JAILBM010000106.1 GCA_024680925.1 Butyrivibrio sp. | reverse complement strand
TCGTAGGCTATTCCGGCATATACTCCGCAAGCGTCATCAATTTTCACCTCTGTTATGCTTCCCTTATTGGTACCGCAAAGAAGAGCTGCCGTATGTAAATATCCCTTTGGAGCTACTGTTTTTAAATTGGTCTGTAAATCTGTATATCTGCTAAAAGCTGCGCTTTCAATTGTTTCAAGCTCAGAATAAACCTCACTGTCAGAATCTGATATAGCTGTCATAAAATCACTGCCATTAAGGGTGGTTACTACAGCCTCATCTCCGTAAAGAGTATAAAGAGTGGCATTTGACAAAGCCATTTCCTTTATGCTTCCATTATTTTCCTTAATTAGGGCTATCTGATCTGCAGTAATCTGTACCGGGGCAGTGCTGTCAATATTTATTCCGGACTCCTCAGTAAGAATAATATTACTGTAGGTCTTTCCGTTGCCCTCAAGTATGTAATATTCGGGGAATTCTTCTATAGAAGGAAATGCAGGAGCTGCTGTCAGTTCAACAGGTACAGTACTTGTTATACTTGTCATTCCATAAACGACAGCTGTTGAGAAATCTATATTTGATGCCATAAGAATAGAGGGACTGTAGCTTGAAGTAGCCCCTGATACCGTTGCATCCACGGCCGTAGCATATCTGATATTACTAAAATGCCTGTTAAGGCTTACCTGCATTGACGGAACATTACCTGTAGCAGTATTGACATATGGATTATAATCTGCTCTTTCATCAATCGTTGCGAGAATATCATTCTGAGTTTCGCTGGTCACAGCTGCCCCTGAAACATATTCAACCGATGCAAGACTTGCAAGGGTATCTGCATTAGCTCCAACCTTGCCGACAACAAAAATATTTTGCGGCTTACAGCCAAGGATTTTAGTAATACTAAGGCTGTTGGCAACCTCATAGGAAGCACTGCTTTGAGTACCATCTTCAATAAACTCTCTCATATAAGAGTCCATTACTGCATCAAGAATAAGCTCAAAGTTACTGCCGTTGTAAGTAACCATGAAGCTTGTATTAAGGCTCTTGCCGGAGCTTGTATTATTAACTACACCTTTTGAAGACAGCTCACTGTTTACATCATTTAACAGATGATCTGCCAGAACAACTTCTGTTTCCACATATCCTGAATACAATTTACTGTTAGTGCTGTTTTGCTTAAGTCCTGCCTTTTTATAAATAAAAGAAACAGTAAAAAGCTGATGGTCTTCATCAGCTGTCTGATTACCCTCTTCGTCTTCTTCATAAAAAACAAGAGTATATTCCGTATCCAGTTCCTGGCTCTGGGAATTACTTCCAAATCTTACATTAAGGGTCTCTTCATTGTTAAGAGTAAGCTGTGTAAGTCGCAGCTTGACCGCATCAAGCTTTGCCATATCCACAAGTGATGAACCTGCATAGCCTACAAGATATACACTTCGGCTTGTTGCCTGTCTGTCAGTGGTAGAGCTTATATAATAAGTTCCTCTGGAATTATTACTTCCGCTGCTGCCGTATTCAATGCTTGCCCAGCTTGAATAAAAGACGCCATATACACTTTGAGCCGTCACATCAAACTCAATGATATATCCCCCGTCAAATATTCCGTCATCATAAATATAATTTGAGATAAGATTTTCGATTGCTGATTCGCTGTTTGGACCCGATCCCTTTGAAGAAATAACATACTTATATTCATGAACCAGTCCCTGAGCATCAGGGGCGAGGGCTTCATCGGGAAGATAGGCATTGTCAACAGATGTCATCTCCTCTTCCAGTTCTTCAAAAACAGTATCCAGCATTCCTAAAGAATCCGCCTCAGAAAGGGCAGATTGAGTAGCCAAAAAGATAGTTTTGGCTGTTTCTTCATTTTGTATATATTCGGAATGATCATGCCAGCTTAAAAGTCCCCAGGCTCCAACTCCTAAAAGTATACTCATTATTGCCATTACAACAATAAGCTCCACAAGGGTAAAACCGGCATTTTCATTTATTCTTTTTCTGATTTTCTTTATAAAATACTCAGCAGTTATCCCTCTCATAAGACATCCCCATATATTCCCCAAATGGGAAATTTAATATAACTTATGTAGGCACTGCAAAAAGCAGTACCTGCATAAATTTATTTTTCACTTAATATTATCGGTGAAAATAGGCGAATTTTTAAGAAAATTCCTGAGAACATTTATAAAGCTTTTATAATTGTTTTATGATTAAATTTTAATAAATTGAGTAAATCATTCATAATAAGCGACTCTTCTAAGTTCTTCCATAGAGGTTATGCCCTGCTCTAACAGTTCTATTCCGGCCTGTTTAAGGGTCTTCATTCCCTGTACCTCAACAGCATATTTTTTAATATCGGCAGTGGATGCTCTACCTGTTATCATCTCTCTTATATGCTGGTCTATCTCAAGCATTTCATGAATTGCGATTCGTCCCACATATCCGGTTCCGTTACATTTGGTGCAGCCTTTACCGTATCTGATATGAGGAATTCTTTTGCCTACAAAGGCGACGTCTGAATCTGTCATCTCATATTCCTGAGCACAGTTAGGGCATACCTTTCTCATAAGTCTTTGAGCTACCAGACCCACAAGAGCGCTGGAAATAAGATAGGGCTCAAGTCCCATATCCACAAGTCTTATGATGGAAGAAGCAGCATCATTGGTATGAAGTGTAGAAAGAACCAGGTGTCCTGTAATAGCTGCTCTTACTGAAATTGACGCAGTTTCATTATCTCTTGTTTCACCAACCATTATG